>JAWWPM010000414.1:0-3323 GCA_033854915.1 Nocardioidaceae bacterium | reverse complement strand
CTGGTGGCGGCCCTGGGCCCGGAGACCGTCTGGCTGCAGTGCACCACCGTCGGACCGGCCGGGATCGCCCGGATCGCCGAGGCTGCCGGGCCCGCCGTGGACCGGCTGCTGGACGCCCCCGTGCTCGGCACGCGTCAGCCGGCCGAGACCGGCAACCTGGTCGTCCTCGTGTCCGGACCCGACGGCGCGGCCGAACGGGCCCGGCCGGCGCTCGATGCCGTCGGCGCGCGGACCATGCGGGTCGGCGACCGGGTCGGTCCGGCCAGCGCGCTCAAGCTCGCGAACAACTCCTGGGTGGCCACGATCAACGCCGCCACCGCCCAGGCGATGGGTCTGGCCGAGGCGCTGGGACTCGAGCCCCGTCTGTTCCTCGAGGCCATCAAGGGCGGTGCGTCGGACTCCGCCTTCGCCCAGATGAAGGGCGCGATGATGGCCGACCGGGCGTGGGACGAGCCCGCCTTCGCCCTCGACAGCGTCCGCAAGGACGTCGGGCTGATGATCGAGGCCGCGTCGGAGGCGTCGTTCCCCTCCGAGCTGCTCACCACCCTGCTGTCGGTCTACGACCGGGCCTCGGAGCAGGGCGTCGGGGGCGCCGACATGTCGGCGGTCCGCACCGCGTTCGACGGCTGAGACCTGCCTCGGGGCGTTCCTGGCTACGCACGGAGGGGTGAGGACAACCCAACGCGGGGCTCGTAGGGTGAGGATTCTCCGGCAACGGAGAGGCACGTCCCGTGGATGAGGGCCCAACATGCCGCGGGACGCTGTCCTGTCCGGATGATTTTGCGCATGAACCCCACCACCGCGGGGTACTGACTGCGCATGGGGTTCGACCAGCCACTGACAGTGGCACTTGTCGACGAGTGCGAGCTCGTCCACCACGGCATCACGACCATGCTCGCGGGCTATGCCCGACGGGTGACTGTGCTGCCTCCGCAGCACCATTCGGTTGCTCCCGTCGACATCGCGCTCGTGGACCCGTTCACGCGGCCCGGGCCGAACGCTGACGGGCCGCCATCCGTACGACCCGCACCCGGTACCGCCGCGCGAGTCGCCGTCTTCACCTGGGAGATCCGCGACGGCTTCGTCGAGCGCGCGATGTTCGGTGGCGCCGACGGCTACCTGTCCAAGGCGCTGCCCGCCTCCGAGCTGGTGGTCGCCCTGGAGAAGGTGCACGCCGGCGAGCGTCTGATCGCGCTCGACGAGCCGGTCCGCCGGCTCGACGAGCCGACCCGGCTGATGCCCGAGCTCGGCCTCACGCCACGCGAGTCCGACGTGATCGCGATGATCGCCGCCGGAGCCTCCAACCAGGAGATCTCCACCCGGCTCAAGCTGTCGATGAACACGGTCAAGTCCCACATCCGTACGGCGTACCGGTCGATGGGCGTGACCAGCCGCACCCAGGCCGTGATCTGGGCCGTCGAGCACGGTGTCAACGCGCCGTACCTCGCGGTCCGGCGCGCGTCCTAGGTCCCACACCGAACCGCTGATCCGGAGGCACGTCGCCGACCTGCGGGCGGTCGGGCACCCGGTGGGGCACGATGGCACCCAGCCAGGTTGTCCACGCCCGAGGTGCCCGATGTTCGTGTCGCTGCTGATCATGGTCGTCCCGACCGCCCTGCTGGTGGTCGCGATCCTGCTGGTGCGGCATCACCTGGCGCCGACCGGCGGTTTCCTGGACCGCATGCCGGCGGCCGGCGACATCTTCGGTGCCGCCGGCACCGGGCTGGCGGTCGTGCTCGGCTTCGTGATCTTCCTGTCGTTCGGCAGCTACCAGACCGCGCGCGAGGACTCGGGGATGGAGGCCGTCGCCGTGCAGCAGCAGTACGACGTCGCCGGGTTCTTCGACCCGTCGGTGCGCGACGCGCTGCAGGCCGAGACGATCTGCTACGGCCGCGCGGTCATCGACCAGGAGTGGCCTGCCATGGCGGCCGGCCGCACCAGCTCCGCGGTGCAGCTGTGGGTCGACCGGATGAACACCAGCGTGCAGCAGGTGCCGGTGCACAACCAGCGAGACCAGGCGGCCCTCTCCCACTGGTTCGACGAGAGCGCGGCTCGCCAGGACGGGCGCCGCGGACGCCTGGCCGAGGCCTCGGCGCTGGTCCCCGGCTACCTGTGGGCCGTGCTGGTCCTGCTCGTGCTGGCCGTGCTGGGCTTCCTGCTCCTGTTCGCCGATCCCGAGGCGGGCGGCCTGGGCCAGGGCGTGATGATGGGCTCGATCGCGCTGACGGTGTTCGCTTCGCTCGCCCTGATCTGGACGCTCGACCGGCCCTTCAACGACCGCGGCGCTGCCATCTCCTCGAGCCGGATGCGCGTGACTGTGCTGGCGATGAGCGGTGAGTTCGGCAGCGGCCTCGACGGTCTGCCCTGCGACGCGCACGGCACACCGCACTGAGTGGTACGGCGTCCCGCCGAGGTGGTGCGACCCGGCTGGCTCGGGGACGAGTAGGTTCGCAGGGTGAGCGAAGACCAACTGCAGCCCAGCGACACCCTCGACGACCGCGGTGTGGAGGACGTGCTGGACGAGGGCTACTCCCCGCCCGACCGCGAGCCGGGCCATCTGCGCCACCCGCACGAGGTCGACGAGCCCGAGACGCTGGACGAGCGCCTGGCCGAGGAGGAGCCCGATGTGGGCGCCGACCTCGACAACGAGAGCGACGACACCCTCGACGACGGTGAGGTCGGCGACGCCCGCAGCGGCCGGTTGGTCGCCCAGAACGAAGGCGCCGGCGACGACGAGGACTCCGACCTCTGGGCCTCCGACGCCGGCATCGACGGCGCGGGCGCCAGCGCCGAGGAGGCCGCCATGCACATCATCGACGAGGACTGACCTCAGCCCCACGCCGCTGGCCACGGTCGAGCGGGGTCGTGACCCGGTCCCTCGCCGTCTGCTTGGGTTGCGGTCTTTGAGTGACAGAGCGTGGTGACGGTGAGCTTTTGGTTGCGCTTCCTCTCGCCGTTGGCTTTCGGGTACGTCGTGGCTTGAGGTGCTCCTTGAGGTTGCGGTTTCAAGATCCGAGTTCTAGCTTTTCTGTGGACGGTAAGTGGGCCCGGAAATAGTTTCTGTGGATTATCTCGAATTGTGGGATAAGCCTTGTGGATATCGACCTGATTGTCGGTGGCCGGTGATTCGATATTCCTATGTCGATCCACCGTCACGATGCTCCCGCGGCCACCCCTGACGTGGTGGTCGGTGAGCTCGTGGACCGGCTGCAGGGGCTGGGGGAGGTGCTGTGGTCTGCTCTTTCCGACGAGGTCCTGGTCTCGGTGGTCGAGGGGCTCCTGGTGTTGGTGGCGGCGGCCGCCGCGGTGGAGGCGGGTGCGGT
>JAWWPM010000413.1:0-2625 GCA_033854915.1 Nocardioidaceae bacterium | reverse complement strand
GAGGCGCCGCGCACCATCGTCGTCGACACGACCCGCCGGGTGCCGGTCGCCGCGCTGGCCCGCACGCTGCGGGCCGAGACGCGTGGCCGCCTCGGCTTCGCCCGTCCCTAGGATCGTCACCATGTCCGACCATCTCGAGCTGCTTCCCGCCGTCGACGTCGCCGACGGGCAGGCGGTCCAGCTGGTGCAGGGCGTCGCTGGATCCGAGAAGAGGTTCGGCGACCCGGTGGAGGCGGCGCTGCGCTGGCAGGAGGCCGGCGCCGAGTGGATCCACCTGGTCGACCTCGACGCCGCCTTCGGGCGGGGCCACAACCGCGACCTGCTCGCCTCGATCGTCGGCCGCGTCGACGTCGCGGTCGAGCTGAGCGGCGGCATCCGCGACGACGAGTCGCTGGCCGCCGCCATGGCCACCGGCTGCCGCCGCGTCAACATCGGCACCGCGGCGCTGGAGCAGCCCGAGTGGTGTGCCGCCGCGATCGCCGAGTGGGGCGACCGGGTCGCGGTGGGCCTCGACGTGCGCGGCCGCACCCTGGCGGCGCGGGGCTGGACCCGCGAGGGCGGCGAGCTCTACGACGTACTGGCCCGGCTCGACCGCGAGGGCTGCGCCCGTTACGTCGTGACCGACGTGAACAAGGACGGCATGCTCCAGGGCCCGAACCTCCAGCTGCTGGAGGACGTCTGCGGGGCCACCGACCGGCCGGTCGTCGCCAGCGGTGGCATCACCGAGCTCGACGACCTCGAGGCCCTCATGGACCTCGTGCCCGTCGGCGTCGAGGGCGCGATCATCGGGACGGCGCTCTACGAGGGCAGGTTCACGCTGCACGACGCCCTGGTGCTGACCCGGGGCGACGACGCGTGAGCCTCGCCGTCCGCGTCATCCCGTGCCTCGACGTCGATGCCGGACGCGTGGTGAAGGGCGTGAACTTCCAGGATCTCCGCGATGCCGGCGACCCGGTCGAGCTGGCCCGTCGCTATGACGCCGAGGGGGCCGACGAGCTGACCTTCCTCGACATCTCGGCCTCCCACGAGGGGCGAGCCACCACGCTCGAGATCGTGTCGCGGACCGCCGAGCAGGTCTTCATCCCGCTCACCGTCGGCGGAGGAGTCTCCAGCGTTGAGGACGTCGACCGGCTGCTGCGCGCCGGTGCGGACAAGGTGGCCGTCAACACTGCCGCCCTCCACCGGCCCGAGCTCGTGGCCGAGATCGCGGACCGGTTCGGCAACCAGGTGCTGGTGCTGTCGCTGGACGCGCGTCGGGCGACCGGGACCGACTCGGGGTTCGAGGTCACCACCCACGGGGGCCGGAAGCCGGCCGGTCTCGACGCCGTGGCGTGGGCCGCCCGGGCCTGTGAGCTCGGTGCCGGGGAGATCCTGCTGAACGCCATGGACGCCGACGGCACCGGGTCGGGGTTCGACCTCGAGCTGGTACGGCTGATCCGGGCCGAGGTGTCCGTGCCGCTGATCGCGTCCGGAGGAGCCGGCTCAGCGGAGGACTTCCCGCCTGCGGTCGACGCGGGCGCCGACGCCGTGCTGGCGGCGACCGTCTTCCACTTCGGGACCGTGTCGATCGCCGAGGTGAAGTCCGCCCTGAACGACGCCGGGCACCCGGTCCGCTGACCGGGTGCCCGTCGTACACGTCGTACGGCGTGGCTCAGACGCCGGGGAGCGGGTCGCCCTGCTGGGGGGCGAGCGCGGCGGCCGCCTGCTCGGTGGGCATCAGGATCCACAGGATCGGGTAGATCAGGATCTGGCTGCCGGGGATGACCATCAGGAGCAGCACGAACAGGAGCCGGGCCGGCCACGGCCGGATTCCGAAGCGGCGACCGAGGCCGGTGACGACGCCACCCAGCAACCGCCCCTCCTGCGGCCTGACGAGACCGTTGCGGGCGAGGTTCTGGCTGATGTCGTTCATGGTGGAGCACTTCCTTCTGTGTGGTGGTCGGGGCTTCTCCCCGATGTCTCCACTGTGCTCGGTGAGAGCCGTCCACCACATCGGGTGAAGCCCTGTCCGGACCCTGAGCCGCGGGCCGCTCACCCCCGGGACCGGGTCAGTGCAGGACCGGCCGGTAGGTCAGCTCCTGAGTATGGCCGTCGAGGGTCCGGGCCTCGATCAGCTCGAGGTCGAAGTCGCGCGCACCCTGGAAGATCGGGGCCTGCCCGGTCTGCCCGGTGACCACCGGGAAGACCGTCAGCTGGACGCGGTCGACCAGACCGGCGGCCATCAGCGCCCGGTTCAGCGACAGGCTGCCGTGCGAGCGCAGGGGCACGTCGGACTTCTCCTTGAGCCGGGCGACGACGTCGACGGCATCGCCGCTGGTGAGGGTCGCATCCGGGCAGTCGAGGTCTCCCTCGAGGGTCGAGGACACCACGGTCGCCGGCAGGCCCCGCATCCGGGTGACCCACGGGTCGAGCACCTCGGGCTCCACGTCGCTCGCGGCGAGCATCTCCGCAAACGCCCGGTAAGTGGTGGCACCGAAGACCATGCGGCGCTCCTCGTCGTACTGCGCGAGGCGGTGTGCGAGCAGCTCGGGGCCCTGCTTGCCCAGTAGCCGCCCCAGTTGCCGGTGTGGGAGGCGAAGCCGTCGAGGCTGCCGAAGACATCGAAGGTGTAGGTCGCGCTCATGG
>JAWWPM010000412.1:0-14093 GCA_033854915.1 Nocardioidaceae bacterium | reverse complement strand
GCTAACCTGTCGACGTGAACGGGAAGGCGCGCAGTGGCGGGGCCGGGGAGGCCCACACGCTGACCTCCGTCACGATCACCGATGAGGGACTGACCCTGCGCGGTGACGGCGACTTCCCGATCGACGTCATGTTCGACGACCGTCGGATCTTCTCCTTCTGGCTCCAGCGCGACACCGAGGTGCGCGGAGGCGAGAACGTCCATCTGTGGCCGCCGGTGCTGCGTCGCTTCCTCGACGGCACGACCGAGCTCGCGCTGGTCGACCACGTCAGCGGCGACCCGCTCCACGTGGAGACCGTCCAGCTCGGTTCGGGCACCGGCCGGATCGCCGTGGAGGACGCTCAGGGCAACCCGATGGGCCTCGACAAGAGCCTGCGGCTGAGCCGGCTGTTCACGAGCCGGAGCGCCGAGCACCTCGAGCCCCTGCTCGACGCGATCGGGACGGTGCTGGGCGCGCTCGAGGAGGCCGGGGTCAAGCCCTTCCTGGCCTACGGGACGCTGCTCGGCGCCGTGCGGGACGGCACGTTCATCGGTCACGACTCCGACGCAGACCTCGCCTACGTGAGTGCGCACGAGCACCCGGTGGACGCGATCCTGGAGTCGTTCCGCCTGCACCGCCGGCTGCTGGCGATGGGCTATGAGATCGTCCGGCACAGCGGGCTGGCCTTCAAGGTGATCGTCCGCGAGTCCGACGGCTCGCCGCGCGGGCTCGACGTGTTCGGCGGCCTGATGAGAGGCGACACCCTCTATCTGATGGGCGAAGTCGGTCACCCGTTCTCCAGCGCGTGGCTCGAGCCGCGCTCCGAGGTGACGCTGGCCGGTCGGGTCTTCCCCGCGCCGCATGCGCCCGAGCACCTGCTCGAGGCGATGTACGGCCCCGGCTGGCGGGTCCCCGACCCGGCGTACAAGTTCGAGACGCCGGAGGCCGTACGCCGTCGCCTGACCGGCTGGTTCCGCGGGACCCGGGTCGGCCTCGACGGTCGGTGGGAGCGCTTCCAGCGCACCGGCGGACGGATGCCCGACCGCGATCCGAGCAAGCTCGTCAAGTGGGTGCTCGAGCGCGAGCCCGACCTGCGGACCGCGGTCGACATCGGCTGCGGCTCCGGTCGCGACGTGATGTGGCTGGCCCGCCGCGGAGTCGACGCCTGGGGGCTCGACTACTTCCCGCGCGACTTCCGCGCCGCCGACCGCCGGGCCGCGAAGAAGGGCCTCTCCGCGTCGTTCGAGTGGATGAACCTCGACGAGCTGCGCTCGGTGCTGGTCATGGGCGCCACCCTGAGCCGCAAGCCCGGACCGCGGATCGTGCTCGCCCGGCACGTGCTGGAGGCCACCGACGCGGTCGGCCGGGAGAACCTCCTCCGCCTGGCCAAGATGGTGACCCGCGGCTCGGGACGCCTCTATCTCCAGATGCGCAGCTCCGATCCGGAGTCGCGACGCGCCGGACTGCCACCGCTGGCGCTCGAACGTCTCCGCGCCCAGGTGGAGGACCTCGGCGGGACCGTGCTCGAGGAGCACGAGCTCGACCAGCACGAACAACCGGTCGCGGGCCGCTCCTCCGCCCCGACGCCGTTCTCCAGATGGGTGGTCACATGGGACCGATGAGCAAGCTGTCCAAGCACTACCGCGACCTCTCCAAGCTGGGTGACCGGTTGGCGGAGATGGAGGCCGAGATCCAGGAGTGCCGCCAGGTCAACCTCCGCCTGGCCGAGCTGTGCGACGTGATGATGGAGCTGCTCCTGCCGGTGGCCGACCGGGACGACGAGGCGGTCGAGGCGATCCTCGCCCGCTACCGTGCCGACGTGAACGAGCCGCTGCGCTGGAGATCCGGTGACTGAGTCGTGACCGGCAAGGTCTTCCTGCACATCGGCCTGCCCAAGACCGGCACGACGTACCTCCAGAAGGCACTGTGGCTCAACAAGGCGCCCCTGGCCGAGGCCGGTCTCCTGCTCCCGGGTCGTCATCAGCGGCGCCACCTGCTGGCGTCGCTCGACATCCTCGAGGACCCCACCCTCGAGCGACGGCCGGGGGACACCGAGACCCCGTGGGAGGACCTCGTCGAGGAGTCGCTGGCCTGGCCCGGCGACGTCCTGATCACCCATGAGTTCTTCGGCTCGGCCTCGCCGAGCCAGGTCCGGCGCGCGGTCGGCGCGTTCCCCGACGCGGAGGTCCACGTCGTGCTCACGGCCCGCGCGATGCTCGATCTGGGGATCTCGCGCTGGCAGGAATGGGTCCGCAACGGCGGGCGCAGACCGATCGACGACTACCCGCCGCGCCGACGCTACGACCCGGCAGACGAGTGGGGCTGGGGCAGCTTCGACCTCGCCGACGTGCTCGAGCGGTGGGGGTCGGTCGTGCCGCACGAGCGCATCCACGTGCTGCCGATGACGCCGAGCGGGAACGATCCGACCGAGCTGCTGACGAGGCTCCTCACCGTCGTCGGCTACGCAGGGACCCCGGTCGAGAGGCCCGAGCAGAAGGCCAACACCTCCCTGGGCATCGTGGAGACCGAGCTGTTGCGCAGGGTCAACCCGCTGTTGACCGGTTTCAAGTCCGCTGCCGATCGCGGCACCTGGATCCGCGGCTACCTCGCCAGCGAGAAGATCATGGCCACCACTGGCGAGAAGTTCCGCCCGGCCGACGAGACGGTCGCGGAGCTCACCGCGCGTGGCGAGCGCGCGGTCGCGATGCTCCGAACAGGGGAGTACGACGTGGTCGGAGACCTCGAGCTGCTCCAGCCCTCGGACGTGAGCGACCGGCGCCATCCCTCCGAGGTCAGCGACGGCGAGCAGCTCGAATCGGCGGTCCGGGTGATCGCGGCACTGATGGTGCAGGTGAGGTCGCTCACCAGGGAACGCAACGCGCTGGTCAAGGAAATGGATGCCTCGGGATCGCGTGTTAGCGTTGCGCGGTTTGCGAAGGGAGTGGCGTCGAAAGTCAGGAAGGACAGCCCAACGTGAAGCGGGTTCTGATACTCATCGTGGGGTTCCTGATTGTCTTCGCCGACGCCGTTCCCAGCCACGCCGACACCTCTGGTTCGTCGCCCGCCGCGACGTCCGGCAAGCCGAAGCCGAAGCCACCCAAGTGGAAGCCGGCCGAAGGTGGGTTCTTCAACACCCCGCGGCACGGCGCCAAGCAGTGGATCCTCCACCAGCACATCGTGGCCGCGATCGAGCACGCGAAGCCGCACTCGACCATCCGGATCGCGCTGTTCTCCTTCGACCGCCAGTACGTCGCGGCGAAGCTGATCAACGCGCACTCGCGCGGTGTGCACGTTCAGGTGCTGCTCAACGACCACCAGGTGACGCCCGCGCAGCGGATGCTGCACCGCGCCCTGGGCACCGACCGCTCCAAGCGGAGCTTCGCCTACGAGTGCACGCACGGCTGCCGCTCGCACGGTGAGAACCTGCACACGAAGTTCTACCTGTTCTCCCACACCGGCAACGCCCACCACACGGTGATGACCGGCTCGGTCAACCTGACCGGCAACTCCGCGGAGAACCAGTACAACGACCTCTGGGTGCGCAACGACACCCGCGGCCTGACCCGTGCCTTCCGGGTCCTGTTCGCCCAGATGCGGGTGGACAAGCCGGCGCACCCCGCCTATCTCGTGCAGAACATCGGCAAGGACTACCAGCTGCAGGCGACTCCGTACCCCAACTCGGGGCCGAAGCACGACCCGATCCTCACCATCCTGGACCGGGTGCACTGCCTGCACGCGGCCAAGGGGACCGGGAACGCGGCCCACCACACCGTGGTGCGGGTGGTCATGCACGCCTGGAACGACTCGCGTGGCGCCTACCTGGCGCAGAAGATCCGGCAGCTGTTCGCCCAGGGCTGCGACGTGAAGCTGATGTACGGCTTCGCCGGCGCCAACGTGCGCAACACCTTCGCCAACGGGACCACGCGCGGATACATCCCGGTGCACACGACCGGGATGGACACCAATGAGGATGGCTTCATCGACCTCTACACGCACCAGAAAGAGCTGCTGATCTCGGGCAACTACGGCAAGCACCGGGGCACGAAGATGGTGGTCACCGGCTCGAGCAACTGGAACATCGACGGGATCCGCGGCGACGAGGAGATCTTCCTGATCAAGAAGGGCCTCGCCTACCACGACTACATCGCCGACTTCTCGAACATGTGGGAGAAGTTCTCCACGCTGGTGCGCTACATCCCCTACCCCAACCGGCCGCCGGACCCGACGCCCACCACCACGACGGTGCGCCCCGGGGTGCGCGCGATGCTGCCGGTGGAGCCGAGGTCGCCCGCGGAGTCCGTGCCGCTGCCGGGCGGGCCGGACTGGGAAGACGGCTGATCAGCTGATCCGGCGCACCTGACGCAGGGCTGCCGCGAGGGCGGCCACTGCGGCGTCGCGCTGGGCCCGGTCGTCGACCTGCGTCGGGTCGATGCCGGCGACGTCGAGCGGGGTCAGGTCGTCGAGGTCGCCCACGACATGGGCGCCGCTGCGCTCGAGCTGGTTGCGGATCTTCTTCGACTCCTGACGCAGCCAGTCGGGCACGACGAAGCCGATCGGGTCCTCCTCGCGGCGGCGCTTGCCCATCACGTGCTTGCCCAGGGCCTTGACCCTCTTCTTGTACGCGTTCAGCGTCAGGTCGTCGGTGGCGAGGTTGAGCTCGCGGAGCACCAGCGTCGACGCAGCCCCGAGCGACTCGTTCGCGCGCGGCGCCTCGTCCCAGGTGCCGGGTGCGATGCCGGCGACCTCACCGAAGCGGTCCCACAGCGTCTCGCCGGGAGCGCCGGGCGGCGGCACCGTGACGACGTACACGTTCTCGGCACCGACCCCGGCCGCCCAGCGCCGCACGATCTTGCCCGAGTGCTGCTGCCGCCAGAAGCGCTTGCCGGCGTCGCCGCCGGACTCGATGGCGCGGACGTACTCCGGCCACTCCCAGGTACGACGGTTCTTGATCGCCTCCTGCCACATCGCCGGGACACTGCGACCCAGGTCGCGCACCGTGACCGCCACCCGGATCTCGGTGTCGGGGAATGACTCGCGCAGCGCGGCGATCCTCGGTGCGCCCATGGGGGCGAGGTACTCCATCGACACGATGGCCGTGCCGGCATGGTCGTTGATCTCCTCGGAGAGGCTGGCCCACGATCCCGGCTTGCGGTTCTTGGCCTGCATGAGGTCGGAGACCGCGCGGACGTGGCGCGCCCAGGTCGGGCCCGGGAAGAGGATGCCCTGGTCAGCCAGCCGGGACCGGTTGGCGTTGAGCCGGCCCTGGATGAAGGTCGTGCCAGACTTCATCAGGCCGATGTGGAAGACCACCCGCTGTGCCATGCATGTCCCTCTGTCCGGTGATGGGCGTGCGCTCGTGCGCCGTCAGTCTGCCAGCCGGGAAGGGCCGGTCGGGCACCGCGGCTCGGGGTTGCCGGAACCCGGTCAGCGGCGGGGGCAGAACCAGCCGAAGCCCAGCGCACGGTGGCAGCGCGGGTCGTTGCTGGCGGGCACGGTGACCCGGGCGCTCACGAAGGGGTGGTCGCTGATCCGGCGGCTCTGGCTGGAGCGGTCGGTCACGAAGCCTGAGAACTGCAGGCTCGGGGAGCCGAAGACCCAGTCGACGTTGGTGCGCGGGACCAGGTGACAGCCCGACGCGTCGGAGTAGACCCCGTCGGCGGAGCGGAAGCCGCTGCCCGAGGAGAACGGGCAGGCGAACGGCTCGCGGTCGTTCATGTCGCCGGTCACGATCATCGGGGTGCCGTCGGCGGTGAGCTGCCGGGCGAGGTTGACCTCGATGGAGGTGGCGATGGCCCGCCAGTGCCCGGCGGGACCGTGCGCGTCGGCCGGGTTGTGGGAGTTGTAGAACCACACCTCCTGGCCGGAGTGCACGTTGCGCAGCTTGACGTAGGGCATCGGGACGCGGTTGCCACCGAAGTAGGGGACCGCCACCGTGTGCGCCTCGACGAGCGTCCAGTCGGCGCGGCGCCAGACGATGGAGTTCTGCACCGGCTGGACGCCGAGGGTGAGCCCGGGATACGCGGCGTACGAGCCACCCAGCATGGCCTCGAAGGCGTGGTACTGCTCCTCCTGGAACTCCTGGAGGCCGGCCACGCTGACGTCGTGCGCCAGCAGGAGCCCGACCGCGCCGTGCATCCGGCTCGCTCCCGGGGCGTAGCCCCCGGCGCCCGCGGTGTGACCGGCGCCGAGCAGGTTGAACGAGCTGACCCCGAACGTGGCCGAGGAGCCCTTGGCCGACTTGCGGAACACGTAGCCGCGTGCGGTCATCTTGGTCTTGAGCGCGTAGAAGGCGGGGTGCACGGGCCGGAGGCGGACCCCGCGGAGCACGTCGTACCCGAGCGCCGCCGAGCGGTTGGCTCCGCGGGCGGTGTCCTGGGCCCGGTCGGCCGGGCGCTTGATGCTGGTCAGGGAGGCGGCTCGGTCGATCTTCGGCATCTCGGTCTCGTTGCTCGTGCGGAGCACGAGCGCCAGCGAGCAGGCGATGAGAGCGATCGAGGCGAGGAGGGCAAACGGCCACACGGGCGTGCGCGCCGAGCCGTGAGCATGTCCCTTCGTTGCGGGTCGGGGCGGCGGGGTTCCGGTGTTCCGGGATCCCGCATGCCGTCCCACAAGGGCCTCCAGCCGTCGACGCGCGCCAGAAGGCGCCTTCTCAGGGGGTCGATCATACCGACGAGCGGCCGATCCCGTGCCTTCACGAATAAGTCACACTCGGTTCCTCCCCACCCTCGGCCGCGGACATACTGGTCGCCGCCACGCTCCCGACCGAAAGGACGCGACGACACCATGGGTCGCCTCTGCCACACCGATGGGCTCACCGACGACCAGACGGAGATCCTCAAGGCGGTGCGCAGCTTCGTCGAGAAGGAGATCCTGCCCGTCGCGACCGAGCTCGAGCACGCCGACGAGTACCCCACCGAGATCGTGGAGGGGCTCAAGGAGCTCGGGCTGTTCGGGCTGATGATCCCCGAGGAGTACGACGGGCTGGGCCAGTCGCTGCTGACCTACGCGCTGGCCGTCGAGGAGATCGCCCGCGGCTGGATGAGCGTCAGCGGCATCATCAACACCCACTTCATCGTCGCGTGGATGCTGCTCCAGCACGGCACCGAGGAGCAGAAGCGGAAGTACCTCCCGCGGATGGCCACCGGCGAGGTGCGCGGGGCCTTCTCGATGAGCGAGCCCGGCTGCGGCTCCGACGTGAGCGCCATCAAGACCAAGGCTCAGCTCGTAGCCGACGACGACGACACGTACTCCATCACCGGTCAGAAGATGTGGCTGACCAACGGGGGCTCGGCCAACCTCGTCGCCGTACTCGTGAAGACCGACGAAGGCGCGGACTCGGTCTACAAGAACATGACGACGTTCCTGGTGGAGAAGGAGGAGGGCTTCGGCGAGACCGCTCAGGGGGTCACCATCCCCGGCAAGATCGACAAGATGGGCTACAAGGGCGTCGACACCACCGAGATGGTGTTCGAGGGCCACCGGATCTCGGCGGACCAGATCCTCGGCGGGAAGCCGGGCCAGGGCTTCTACCAGATGATGGACGGCGTCGAGGTCGGCCGGGTCAACGTCGCGGCCCGCGGCTGCGGTGTCGCCAACCGCGCCTTCGAGCTCGGCATCGCCTACGCCCAGCAGCGCGAGACGTTCGGCAAGAAGATCGCCGAGCACCAGGCCGTGCTCTTCCGGCTCGCGGAGATGGCGACCAAGGTCGAGGCCGCCCACCAGATGATGGTCCGGGCGGCGCGCACCAAGGACAAGGGTGAGCGCAACGACCTCGAGGCCGGGATGGCGAAGTATCTCGCCTCGGAGTACTGCAAGGAGGTCGTCGAGGACTCCTTCCGGATCCACGGGGGCTACGGCTTCTCCAAGGAGTACGAGATCGAGCGGCTCTACCGCGAGGCCCCGATGCTCCTGATCGGCGAGGGCACCGCCGACATCCAGCGGATGATCATCGGGCGCCGGCTGCTCGAGGACTACCGCCTCTGAGACGGAGGGTCGCAGCGTGAGCCATCCCCAGTCGAAGCGCTTCCGCGACCAGGCACGTGGCTGCCGCAACCTCGGCTCGCCGATGTACGACGAGCTGTTGCGGCGCGTGGCCGACGACCTCGACGCAGGCGGGCCCTCCGTCGCGGTGCTGACCGGGCACGAGCACGACCCCGGGCCGTCCGGGCTCGCGCTGCGACTGGCGGGCAGCGTGCACCGGCTCGTCCTCGAGCGTCGGGCCGGCGCCCTGGCCGCGTGCTACCCGACCGTCGGTGGCACCTGGAACCTCGACACCGGCTGGCCGGCGTTCCGAGAGCTGCTCGGCGAGCAGCCCGAAGCCGTGCGCGAGTGGCTCGACCGGCCGCCGCAGACCAACGAGGTCGGCCGGGCCACGGCTCTGCTCACCGGTCTGCTGGACGCCGACCGGCAGCGACGGCTGCCGGTGAGACTGTTCGAGATCGGCTCGTCGGGCGGCCTCAACCTGCTCTTCGACCGGTTCCGTTACCTCTGGCCCGGTGGCTCCCTGGGTGCGGACGACTCGCCCGTCGTGCTCGAGCCGGCCTGGGCCGCACCGGCACCGGCGGGCGTCGTACCCCACGTCGTGGAGCGGCTCGGCAGCGACGTGATGCCGTTGGCCGCCCGGTCCACCGAGGGACGCCTGGCGCTGACGGCGTACGTCTGGCCCGACCAGGTCACGCGTTTCGAGCGGCTGCGCGGCGCCCTCCGACTCGCCTCCGAGACGCCGTACGACGTGCGGCGTCAGGCGGCCGGGGACTTCGTCGAGGAGATGGCCCTACGGCCGGGCACCACGACCGTGCTCTGGCACAGCGTGATGTGGCAGTACCTCCCGCGCGCGGAGCAGGACCGGATCCTGGTCCGCCTCGACCAGCTGGGGTCGACCGCCCACGAGGACTCGCCGCTCGTCCATCTGTACGCCGAGCCCACCCGACGTTCACCGGACTCCCCACACGAGTTCCTGGTGTGCGCGCACCGGTGGCCCGGCGGCGGCAAGCGACGGGTCCTGGGCACGATGGCGCCGCACGGTCTCCCGGTCACTCTGGAGTGACGGTGCCGTGGCTCAGGCGCTGGCCCAGTGGCAGGTCGCCAGCACGGAGTCCAGCATCGCCTGGCGCCGCGACTGGGTCGTGTACTGGTCGGTGGCGAACATGATCACCCAGCCCTGGCTGCCGGTGAGCACGTAGTAGGCGTCGAGCTGGTAGTGGCTGCCGGGCTGGGCCTGGGTCGCCGTGACGTGGGCCGTCTGGTTGCCGCCGACGGTCGTGGCCGGGCGGGTCTTGACGTTGGTGCCACCGGCGGCGCCGAGCATCCTTGCTGCAGCCTTGGCCGCAGCGGGGACCGTGCCCGGCGCGTGTGCGGGGTGACGGACGGTGATCATCAGGGGGTTGTCGTCGGTGGGGTTCGCGGCGTACAGCAGGACGCCCGCCTGGGCCTGGTCGGAGACGTCGGCCCAGCCCTTGGGAGCGTGGAACGAGAAACCGGCTGCGCTGAGCATCGGCCCGCTGGCCGGCATGACGTCAGGCGAGGAGGTGGTCGAGCTGGCGTCGGGGACGCTGGGGGTCGCGGTGGAGCCGGGATCGGCTGCGACGGTGCTGCTCGAGGAGCCACACGCTGACAGCGCCAGGGCGGCCAGAGCCAGGAGCCCGGCCAGCCGGGCCCGAGTCACCGGGCGGTGCATCCCCATGGGTGGAGGATACGCCATCACCGGACGGGTGACGCGTCCTTCTGACGGGCCTTGCCGGGTCCCCTACGCTCTGACGTGATCGGCCCGATGGGGGCCCTCGTGCGGGCGCCCGGCCCGCGGAAGGAGCGTCGACGATGTTGGTCGTCACCAGCAACGACATCCCCGGTTGGGAGATCCGTCAGGTGTGCGGCGAGGTGTTCGGCCTGACTGTGCGCTCGCGCAACGCGTTCTCGCAGATGGGCGCCGGCTTCAAGTCGCTGGTCGGCGGCGAGCTCAAGGGCATGACGTCCAACCTCGTCAACAGCCGCAACGAGGTGATGGGCCGGATGATCGACGAGGCCCGCAACCGCGGCGCCAATGCGGTCATCGCGATGCGCTTCGACACCTCGGAGATGGGCGACACCTGGACCGAGATCTGCGCCTACGGCACCGCAGTGGTCGCCGTACCCGTCACCGACGCGGCGCGCGAGACCGCTCAGCGGCTCGGCTATGGCCAGCCCGCGGGCCAGCCCGTCCAGCAGACGACCCTGCAGCAGGACCCGTACGGCGGGGGCCAGCCCGTCCAGTGACCACAACCCGCTCGACCCGCGACCGGTCGGGTGGCAGGGTGGGTGGCATGAACCAGGACAACCACGCCAACGACGACCTGAAGGCCAAGATGCGCGAGGCCCTGGACCGCAAGAACGCCAAGGCCAAGGGCGTCGCCGAGGACGCGCCGCTCAAGGAGAAGGCCCACGGCTCCGAGGTGCACGGCGGCAGCGGCCCGAAGATGCACCGCCGCAAGGCCGGTGGCGGGGGCAGCTGACCTGTCGAGCTAGCCGGACTGCTTGCGGACCCGGAAGCGCAGCAGCGTCGCGTCGCCCGACCGCGCGCTGCTGAGCGGCTCCAGATCCGTCCTGTCCAGGCCCGGGGCCGAGAACCGGGTGCCGTCGCCGAGCAGCACCGGAAGCACGTACACCAGGATCTCGTCGACGAGTCCCCGCCGCAGGCACTGGCCGGCCACGTCGGCGCCGAGGATCTCGAGGTCCTTGCCCCCGGCGGCGCCCAGAGCGGTGGCGACGGCAGCCGCGATGTCGCCGGAGAGGATCGTGACCTCCGGGTCGGGGGGATCGAGCGGTCTGTGGGTGAGCAGGAACGTCGGTCCGGAGAAGGGGTAGTCGACGCTGCCCGGGTCCTCTGCCTCCATCCGGTCGCCCACCTCCCAGGTCCGCCGGCCGACGAGCATGGCGCCGGTGGCCGCGGCGACCTCCGCGAAGTCGTCCGGTGCCACGAACTCGGCAAGGGCGCGACCACCGCCCCAGTCCATGGAGTCGCCGGGACCCGCGATGAAGCCGTCGAGTGACATGCACCGGTTCACGACCACCTTGCCGCCCATGTCACCGCCGCCTTCCGGTGTCGTCACCCGTCCAGAATGCGCCGGTGGTCGTGGTGCGGCGCCGTCGGCACAGGGCCGAGTTTGCCATGTCGGGTGCTCCGGTGTCGCCGAGCAGACACTCCGCGTGCCCCGCCGTAGGGGCAAGGACAACGGCAGACGAGTGCGCTGCTCGGCATCAGATACCGGACGGCGGGAAGCGGTTGATGCCGTCCCGGGCCCGCTGGAGCTCTTCTGCTGCGGCCTGGTCTCGGGTCGCCTCCCGGGCCGATCGCGTCGATGCTCGGGCGACTCGCCACTGGCGCACGGACTCGGTGAGCCTGGCCCGAACTGTGCGCATGCCTCAGGTTATCTCGCTTCGGATCCCTCGGTCGGACCTGCCAGAGTTGGCACATGGGTTTCACCGTCGACCCCTGGTCCGACCGCCTCCCGGACCTGTTCCGGGAGGCCCACGTCGACTACGCGGACTGTCGCATCCGGTACACGACGGCGCCCGTCGAGGAAGAACTCGTGTCTCGGCTTCACCTCGTCGCCGTCACCGAGGCGGGGCACGTCGTCGTGTGCCGCAGCGACCAGGGTTGGCGGTTCCTTCCCGGGGGCACGCGTGAGCCCGGAGAGTCCCTGACCGCGCTCGCCAGCCGCGAGCTCATGGAAGAGGCAGGCGCCGTACTGATCGGTGAGATCCAGTGCTTCTCCGCCCACGTGGCGGACAGCTCCCGCGCACAGCCGTACCGGCCCCACCTGCCGCATCCCCGTGCCTACTGGGCCTATGCCGTGGCGCAGGTGCAGCTCGTCGGCGCGCCCACCAACCCTCCCGGCGGCGAGACGGTCATCGAGGTCGTGGCGATGCCCCCAGCGACCGGCGCCGAGTATCTCCAGGAGGGGGAGGATCCGATCCATGCCGACGTGCTGCGGCACGCCGATGCACTGGGCCTCGTGCGGGCCTTGGGCCGAGGGGTAGACGGCAGCTATCCCTGAGGCGCGTCGAACCGTCCCCGGGTTGCCGGCCAGCCGGCGCCGGGTACGTCGGCCGGGAACCGCAGCACCTGGCCGTCCCAGTCGGTATGGGTCATCAGCCCCGCGGCTCCGGGCCACACGGCCGCGACGACGTACAGAGCGGGGGAGTCGCCCCCGCCGAGCATGCAGGCGAAGGCGCCGCGGTCCAGGTCGACCCGGTCGAGCACTCGGCCGCCCTCGGCGACGCGGACGCAGCACTGATGGGGGACATCGGCGTACCACGCGGTGCCGTCGGCATCGAGGCAGATGCCGTCCGGGGCGGCGTCCCCGAGGTCGGCCCATACGCGCCGGCCGGTCAGGGAACCGTCGTCCGCGATCCTGAAGCCGACCAGGTGGTGCCGGTAGGAGTCGGCGACCACCAGGGTGCGCCCGTCGGCAGCGATGGCCATGCCGTTGGGGAAGGCCAGGTCCTCGGCCACGACCCGCACCGATCGATCGGGGGCGACCACTCCGACCAGGCCGGGCTGCACGTCGCCCTCCGGGGGTCCGGAGGCGAAGTCGAAGTTCGGGCTGTTCACGAACGCGAAGCCACGGCCAGAGACGACGATGTCGTTGCAACCGAAGGGCGACAACGGCGCCAGGTCGGCGTACGTCGTCAGGGTGCCGTCGGCCTCGAGCGTGAGCAGGGCGCCTTCCTGGTTGGAGACCAGCAGGAGCCGTCCGTCGGGCAGGAAGTCGAAGCACATCGGCAGCGATTGGTGCTCGACGACCACCTCGGTCGCGCCGGCGTCGTCGACCGCCACGATCCGGCCACCGGTCCAGTCGCTGAACCACAGCCGTCCCTCGTGCCACCGCGGCGACTCGACCAGCCCGAACCCGGAGCACAACACGTCCATGGGCCGATCGTGCCAGCAGAGCCGGCCGTTGCGACGCCGTCGCCTCCCTCAGCGCTACCGGTGTGCGCGGGATGGATCAGTCCGAGGGTGGATTGAGCAGCCGTGCCAGCTTCTGCGGCGCACAGACCCGGTAGCTCTCGGTGACCAGATCGACGACCTCCGCCCAGTCGGTGTCGTCGTCGAGCACCATCCCGACGATCGTCGGTGACCACGGCGGTCGGTAGAACGGCGGGCCGGCGTGCACCAGGGCGAGCAGCTCGTCGCCCGTGGCGTGGAAGGTCAGGACGGTGGTCGGGTCGGCAACGCCTGTCAGGTCGCGGAAGGAGGACTCGAAGCCCTCTTGCGCGACCATGACGTGGGCGAAGGTCTTGGCGCGGATCCGCCACCGGACCCCGGTCCAGGCGTCCTCTTCGTAGGCCTCGGGCAGCGCCAGAGCGGTCATCCCCAGCCTGGCGACCACCTCGGCATCGGGTTCGATCCGGTCGGTCCGCGCCATGCAGCGGAGCCTGTCACAGCCGCCCGCACAGCCCGTCGCCATCGGCCCACCAGCCCGCACCCTGGCGCGGCCGGGACGCTCCGCGTGAGAGATCCCACGAATCGCGTGCTTCCGCCGCCGCATCCGCTCGGGAAGGATGAGCGCCATGCAGTTCGGACGCAGCTACGAGGAGTTCGAGGTCGGCGCGACGTACAAGCACTGGCCGGGCAAGACGGTCACGGAGTACGACGACCACCTGTTCTGCCTGCTCACCATGAACCACCACCCGCTCCACCTCGACGCGCACTACGCCGAGGAGACCACCCAGTTCGGCAAGAACGTCGTGGTCGGCAACTACGTCTACTCGATCCTGCTCGGCATGAGCGTTCCCGACGTCTCGGGCAAGGCCATCGCCAACCTCGAGATCGAGTCGCTGCGTCACGTGGCGCCGACCTTCCACGGCGACACCCTCTACGGCGAGACCACGGTGCTGGACAAGTGGGAGTCGACCTCGAAAGACGACCGCGGCGTGGTCCACGTGGAGACGATCGGCTACAACCAGGACGGCAAGGTGGTCTGCATCTTCCGCCGCAAGGTGATGGTGCCCAAGAACTCCTACCTCGAGGAGCGCGGCGGCGAGCAGCCCGGCCGCCCCATCCCGCAGCCCGACAAGAACTGGCCGGGTCCCTCAGCGGGCGAATGACCTCGCCAGGGGCAGCAGCCCCAGGATCA
>JAWWPM010000411.1:0-2914 GCA_033854915.1 Nocardioidaceae bacterium | reverse complement strand
ACCGGTCCCGCGGCGCGGTCTGGGAGGAGGTCATCATCCATCTCCCCGAGTCGGTGGCGCTGGTCTCGCTCTCGGCCACCGTCTCCAACGCCGAGGAGTTCGGCGAGTGGCTCGCGACCGTCCGCGGCGACACCACGACCATCGTCGAGGAACGCCGTCCGGTCCCGCTCTACCAGCACGTGCTGGTCGGCAAGCGGATGCTCGACCTGTTCGCGACCTCCGACGTCGACGCGACTGCCGGGTTCGTGAAGGAGGGCGCACCGGTCAACGCCGAGCTGCTCCGGGTCGCCCGCGACGACTGGGCGAGCACGCACATGCGGGACCGTCGTACGCCGCGGGGACGCAACGCCGGAGGACGCGGAGGGCGTCCCGGCGGTCAGGGCCGGCCGGTGGGCAACGGGCGACGGGTCTGGGTGCCCAGCCGGGTCGACGTCCTCGAGCAGCTCGACGCGGCCGGGCTGCTGCCCGCGATCGTCTTCATCTTCAGCCGGGTGGGCTGCGACGCCGCGGTCACCCAGTGCCTGCGGTCGGGCATCAAGCTGACCACGCCGGAGGAGCGCGACGAGATCCGTGAGTTCGTCGAGGAGGCCTGCGCCGACCTGCCCGAGGACGACCGGCACGTGCTCGGCTACCACGACTTCCTGGACGGCCTGACCCGCGGCATCGCCTCCCACCACGCCGGGATGCTGCCGGCCTTCAAGCAGTGTGTGGAGCAGCTGTTCGTACGCGGCCTGTGCAAGGCGGTCTTCGCGACCGAGACGCTGGCCCTGGGCATCAACATGCCGGCCCGCACCGTCGTCCTGGAGAAACTCTCGAAGTGGAACGGCGAGACCCACGCCGACATCACGCCGGGGGAGTACACCCAGCTGACCGGCCGCGCCGGCCGCCGCGGCCTCGACGTCGAGGGCCACGCCGTGGTGCTCTGGCAGCCCGGGATCAACCCGTCGGAGGTCGCCGGGCTGGCCTCCACCCGGCTCTATCCGCTCCGCTCGAGCTTCCGCCCGTCGTACAACATGGCGGTCAACCTGGTCACCCAGGTCGGCCGTGAGCGGGCGCGGGAGCTGCTGGAGATGTCGTTCGCGCAGTTCCAGGCGGACAAGGCAGTGGTCGGGCTCGCCCGGCAGCTGACCAAGAGCCAGGACGCGCTGGCGGGGTACGCCGACGCCGCGGCCTGTGACCGCGGCGACTTCATGGAGTACGCCGCGCTCCGGCACCGCATCTCCGAGCTCGAGAAGGGGGCCGCGCGGGCGCGCAAGGCCGACCGCCGTGACGACGTGATCGAGTCGCTCGCGAAGCTCCAGCGCGGCGACGTGATCGAGATCCCGGCCGGCAAGTTCGCCGGCTTCGCGGTGGTGCTCGACCCGGGGGTCTCGCCCGAGGGGCCGCGGCCACAGGTGCTGACCGCGGAGCGGCAGGCGCGGCGGCTGAGCCTGCTGGACTTCCCGACCCCGGTCGAGGCGGTCACCCGGGTACGGATCCCGCGCCAGTTCAACGCCCGCAACCCACAGTCGCGCCGGGACCTGGCGTCCTCCCTGCGGGCCGGCACCCACAACCTGACCCCGCCGCGTCGCCGCGAGGGCGCCGCCGGCGCCGCCAAGGCCGACCCCGAGGTCGAGGCGCTGCGCCAGCAGCTGCGCGACCACCCCTGCCACGACTGCCCCGACCGGGAGGACCACGCCCGCTGGTCGGAACGCTGGTACAAGCTGGACCGCGACGCCCACACCCTGGAGCGGCGGGTCGAGCAGCGGACCAACACCGTGGCCCGTCAGTTCGACCGGGTCTGCGAGGTGCTGGCGACGCTGGGCTACCTCGAGGGCGACGAGGTCACCGAGCTGGGTCGGCCGCTGCGGCGGATCTACTCCGAGCTCGACCTGGTCGTCGCCGAGGCCCTGCGGCTCGGGGTGCTCGACGGGCTGGGCACGGCCGGGCTGGCCGCGGCCCTGTCGACACTGGTCTACGAGGCCCGGCGGGCCGACGAGGGCCAGTCTCCGAGGGTGCCCGGGGGAGACACGCGGCGGGCGATCGAGGCGCTCGAAGGGCTCTGGCGCGACCTGGCCGAGGTCGAACGGGCGCACCGGCTCGACTTCCTTCGGCGCCCCGACGCCGGACTGGCCTGGGCCGCCTACCGCTGGGCCGAGGGCGACGACCTCGCCGAGGTGCTCGGCGAGAGCGAGCTGACCGCCGGCGACTTCGTGCGCTGGATCAAGCAGCTGATCGACCTGAGCGGCCAGGTCGCCGATGCCGCCGGCGCCGGACCGCTCCGCGAGACCGCGCGGGACGTCGTACGCCAGGTGCGTCGCGGTGTGGTGGCCGTCGCGCCGCTGGAGGACTGAGCCACGGCAGGCCACAATGACGGCATGTCGGACACGGGGCTGCTGGTCATCGGTGCGGGCCCGTACGCCTACTCCGCGGCGGCGTACGCAGGGGAGCGCGGCATCGCTACCCGGATCGTCGGGCGGCCGATGGGGTTCTGGCGTGACCAGATGCCGGTCGACATGTACCTGCGCTCGGGTCGCGACTGGTCGCTGGACGCCTCCGGGACACACTCCTTCGAGGCGTACTTCGAGGAGCGGGGACTCGAACCGGCGGCCAACGACCCGATCCCGATCGGGGTCTTCCTCGACCACACCGAGTGGTTCGCCGAGCAGAAGGGGCTCGCCGTCGAGGAGATCTTCGTCGAGACCCTGAGCGGAGCGACCGGAGGCTTCACCGCGACCATGAGCGACGGCTCCACCATCACCGCCGAGAAGGTGCTGGCGGCGCCCGGCATCGCGCACTTCGCCCAGCGCCCCGAGTGGTACGACGTGCTGCCGGACGAGCGCCGCAGCCACACCAGTGAGCTCGTCGCCTTCGACGAGCTCGCCGGAGCCCGGGTGGCCGTGATCGGGGGCCGGCAGAGC
Organism: Nocardioidaceae bacterium; assembly: GCA_033854915.1. Classification (GTDB taxonomy): domain Bacteria; phylum Actinomycetota; class Actinomycetes; order Propionibacteriales; family Nocardioidaceae; genus Nocardioides. The sequence continues at coordinate 14 of JAWWPM010000411.1, read as the reverse complement.
GCCTACGAGTGGGC
>JAWWPM010000410.1:0-3382 GCA_033854915.1 Nocardioidaceae bacterium | reverse complement strand
AGCACGGCGCTCATCGGTGTGCCCCCTCGTCGATAGCCTCGGTGTCGGCGGCGGGTCTCGGCTCCGCTCGGCCACCGACGCCCTCCGCGCGCTCCAATGCGGCGCGGCGCAGCCGGGCCTCGCAGTGGTCGAGCCAGCGGATCTCGGCCTCGGCGGTGAAGACCAGCGAGGCGAGCACCAGCCCCCAGGCCAGCTCCTGCGGCTCGTCACCGGTGCTGCGGCGCTTGAGCCTGGTGTAGTCCTGCAGGGCGGTCATGGTCGCGGTGCGCTGCTGCTGGATGACCGTCCCGACATCCACGCCCGGGACGCTCACGGCCAGGGCGAGCTTGATCGCGAGCTCCTCGCGTGGCGGCTGGGTCCGCGGCACCGGCGAGGTGAACCAGGAGACCACCTCGTCGCGGCCGGTGGCGGTCACGGCGTACATCACGTGACCCTCGCCGTCGGTGCCCCGGCCCTCGACCAGGCCGTCTCGCTCGAGCCGGGCCAGCGTGGTGTACACCTGCCCGACGTTCAGTGGCCAGGTGCCACCGGTGCGGTGCTCGAACTCCGCCCGCAGCTGGTAGCCGTAGCGCGGCCCCTGCTCCAGCAGGGCCAGCAGCGCGTTGCGCACCGACATCGGTGGCTCCTCTCCTCTCCATGGCCCCCGTGACCATGGATACGGAGTATGTATACCCCCATGCATATCGAGTATGCAAGAGGAAACCGTCGAACCTGGCGGGTCGATCACCTCCGCAGGGGCCCGAGTCGGGACATACTCGTGCCCACCCGGGTGGGCGACCAGACGCCGGCCCGCCGCCCACGAGGGGACGACCCCATGTCGCAGTACGGCAACCCACCGGATCCGAACCAGCCCCCGGAGGGCCAGCAGCCGGGCCAGCCTGCCGATCCCTACGGCGCACCGCCGCCGCCGAGCCCCTACGGCCAGCCCGACCCCTACGGCTCGGCCCAGCAGGCCCCGTACGGAGCCCCTGCCGGCGGCAACCCCTACGGCGCCCCGGCGAACCCCTACGGCGCTACGGCTCCCTACGGTCAGCAGGCGCCGTCGTTCGCGGTCTCCGGCTACGCCTCGTGGATCTCGCGCGTCGCGGCGGCCCTCATCGACGGGCTGCTCGCCGCGGTCGCCGGCTTCCCGCTCTGGATCGGCTACGGCATCCTCATCGCGAACTCCAAGACCACCACCGACGCCAACGGCGTGACCACGACCCACACGAGCGGCGGCGGAGGCGCGGCGATCCTGATCCTGATCGGCGTCATCACCTACGTGGCGTTCTGGATCTGGAACGTCTGCATCAAGCAGGGGCGCACCGGCGCCACGATCGGCAAGGGCGTGCTCTCGATCCGGCTGATCAACCGAGAGGGCCAGCCGATCGGCGGCGGCCTCTCCTTCGTGCGCCAGCTGGCGCACATCCTCGACGGCATCTGCTACATCGGCTACCTCTGGCCCCTGTGGGACGCCCAGAAGCAGACCTTCGCGGACAAGATCATGGGCACCGTCGTGGTCAACGCCAGCCAGCCCCTGCCGCCGGTCTGAGCCGACCAGGCACCGGTCCAGCCACTGGAGGGCCCGCTCAGGCAGAGACCTGGCGGGCCTTCCGTTCCTTCTCCAGCTCGGCGCGGTAGGCGTGGAAGTCGACCTCGATGGTGTGCCGCTTGCTGGCCACGAAGCGCTTGCGCACGGCCGCGTCGTACGCCGCGATCTGGCCACGCATCTCGGCGTACGACGGCAACGTCACCCGCCCCTGGATCAGGTCGGCCACCCAGTGCGCCTGCGCCTCGGCCAGCGGCATCACCGCGCCGAGCGGCTGGAGCAGACCGATGAAGTAGAGCCCCGGCCGGTCGGGCGAGACCACGCGCCGGTAGAGGTCGATGTGGTTGTCCTGCGCCCGGACCACGGTGTCGTCGAGGAACGGGAACGTCACCTTGTAGCCGGTGCCGTAGACGACCACGTCGGCGTCCACACTCGAGCCGTCGGTGAAGTGCACGGTCGGGCCGTCGAAGCGGCTGATCGACGGCTTCACCGTGATGTCGCCGTGACCGAGCCGGCTCAGCAGGTCGTCGCTGACCGTCGGGTGCGCCTCGAGGATGTCGTGGTCGGGCTGCGGCAGTCCGTAGTCGGTCATCTTGCCGACGGCGATCCGCAGCATCGTGCGCATCCCGAGCTTCTGCAGGGCCAGCGGGCCGCGCGCGAGCGGGGAGTCGGTGAGGTGGTCGGTGGGCACCCCGAACAGGAACTTCGGGATGATCCAGGCGCCGCGGCGCATCGCGAGGTAGGTCACCTTCGCGGAGCGGCTCGCCTCGACCGCGATGTCGGTGGCGGAGTTGCCGATGCCGAGCACGACCACCCGCTTGCCGTCGAAGACGTCCGGCGTGCGGTAGTAGTGGGCATGGAGCTGCTGCCCGGGGAACGTCTCGCTGCCGGGGAACGACGGCTCCGGCCACCGCGGGTCCCAGTGGTGGCCGTTGGCGACCAGCACGTGGTCGTAGTGGTGGGTTCGCGCCTCCCGGGCGGCGTCACGCGACCGCACGGTCACGTCGTACCCCCCGCTCTCCACCGGCTCGACCTTGGTGACCTCGGTCCGGAAGGCGATCGCGTCGCGCAGGCCGAAGTGGTCGACGAAGTCGTCGAAGTAGGCCGCGATCTGCCAGTGGCTCGGATAGTCGGGCAGGTCGGCCGGCATCGGGTACGCGGCATACTCCATCGCCTCGCGGGAGGTGTTGATGTGCAGCGAGCGGTAGGCCGAGCTCACGCCGTTGTCGTTGCCGTAGCGCCAGTTGCCGCCGACGCCGGAGCCCATCTCGAAGCAGTCGACCTCGATGCCGTCGGCCCGCAGCACCTGGAGGGCGGTGATCCCCGAGGACCCGGCGCCGATGATGCAGGCACGCGTCGACACCATGACCCGGGAGCCTACCCGGCGATTTTCCTCGCCGAAGTCGCGTCATGACTGGTGGACCCGAGCGTTCCATCAGTGCGGTACATGGGGTGCCGCACTGCGAAGCGGCCCGGTTCTCCGGGCCGCTTATCGCATTCTGCCCTGAGCAGAATCGCGAGGCCGGCGGCGTCTCCCGGGGCTAGCGTGGGCCCATGGGAGACGTGGTGCCGTTCGTCGTACGCCGTGAGTGCGAGCCGCAGGGGCGACCCGACCGACAGTCCGACGGGGTCGAGCCGCTGTGGCGCGAGTCGGTGGGCCGCCAGCTGCGCGAGGAGCGCGTTGCCTCGGAGCGCCGGCTCGTGGACGTGGCCGGCGACGCCGGGGTCTCGCCGCAGTACCTCAGCGAGGTGGAGCGGGGTCTGAAGGACCCGTCCTCCGAGCTTCTCGCGGCGATGGCTGGAGCCCTCGGCCTTTCGATCGCTGACCTCGCTTCGCGCGTCGCCTCCGCGGAG
>JAWWPM010000409.1:0-4446 GCA_033854915.1 Nocardioidaceae bacterium | reverse complement strand
CCGCGCGGGTCGCCGGCCTCCTTGCCGTCGACGCGCAGCCGGGTACGCAGGTTGGTCACCAGCTCGGTGGTCGGGGTCACCCCGACGTCGGCGGTGAGGAGGGTGTCCTCGATCGCCTCCCAGGTGTCCTCGTCGAGGCGCTCGCGCGAGAGGAGCGACAGCAGTCCGCGTCCGAGCCCGCCCTGCGAGCCGGCCAGCCGCTGGCGCAGGCGGACCAGCCGCGACGCCGTACTTTCGGGGCGCTCGAGCGTGGTCGTCGGCGCGCCCGCCGGCGCCTCGGCCGCCGCGGACTCCGCCGGGGTCGCGACATCGGCCTCGGTCGGAGGCGGCACGATGACGTCGGTGCCGGCGTTCGGGGTGCCCCGACGCCGTCGTCCGGACGTCAGCAGACCGGCCACGAGGGCGCCGCCGAGGACGACGATGCCGATGATCAGGTACAGCCACTCACCCATGCGGCCATCCAACCAGAGCAGCGCGGGGCCTCCGCATCGCCGCCGGCGGGTCGGGCCGGGTCAGCCGCGGACGACGGCGCCCAGGGCGGACAGCGGCCCTTCGACCACCTCGGCGTCGCCGACCACGGCCGAGACCAGGCCGGCCGGCCCCAGCATCGGGACCGAGGCCTCATGGACCTGCTCGGGCGTGACCGCCGCCAGCCGCTGCGGGTGCTCGCGCAGCCAGCTGACGTCCTGCCCGTCGGTGAGCAGGTCGAGCAGCGTGTCGGCGAGCCCCGACTGGGTGGCCGTGGAGAGCGCGATCGAGCCGACGAGGTACTGCGCGGTGGCGGCGACCTCGTCCGCGCTCGGCGGCAGGCTCGCCATCCGGCCCAGCTCGTACGACGTCTCGAGCAGCGCCGGCGCGGTCACCTCGGTCGCCACATCGGCCGCGACGGTCAGCCACGAGCCGCCGGCCGCGTTGTTGATCACGCTGTAGGGGCTGTAGGTGTAGCCCTTGTCCTCGCGGATGTTGGTCACCAGCCGGGAGGAGAAGTAGCCGCCGAACAGCGCGTTGGCGATCTCCGCGGCCGGGTAGGAGGCCTCGCTGCGCCGAGGGGCTGGCCCGCCGAGCCGCAGGTTGGACTGCACGGCACCCGGACGATCGACCAGCACCAGCGGGCCCGGCTCCAGGGTGGGCAGCGCGGGCACATGAGACCCGGTGCCGCCGGAGGTCCACCCCGCCCAGGCGCGCTCGACCTGGTCGAGGGCACGGGTCGGCCGCAGGTCTCCGACCAGCACCAGCAGGGCGCCGTCGGGGCCGACCCGGCGCCGGTGCGCCGCCCGCATCGACGATGCGGGAACCTCGAGGACCTCGTCGGGCGACGGCAGGTCGCGGCCGTAGGGATGCGCACCGAACGCGCGTCCACGCCACGCCTCGTCGGCGAGCACGCCCGGCTGTGACAGCGCGCGGCGCAGGCCGTCGGCGAACCGGTCGGCCTCCCGCTCGACACCGGCCCGAGGGTAGGACGAGGAGGTCAGCACCTCCGCGGCCAGCCCGAGCAGGCTGCCGAGCTCGGGAGCCAGGGAGTCACCGGCCATGGTCAGCCCGTCGGCGTCGGCGTAGACCCGCAACGAGCCGCCGAGGTGCTGGAGCGCCTCGGCCAGCTCGCCCTGTGAGCGCTCGGCGGTGCCGAGCATCATCGAGCGCTGGAGCAGCAGCATCCGGGCCAGGTCCCCCTCGCGGCGGACGGCGGTCGGGATGCGCAGCCGGAGCTGGACCAGCGGCACCGAGGCACGGCGTACGGCCACGACGCGCAGGCCGTTGGGCAGGGTGCGCTCGGCGACCGACGGGAGTCGCGGCTGGCGGGGCCTGGTCAGGCCGGGGATCTCGCGCGGCTTGGCCGGGCGGCGGGTGGGGCTCATCGGGCACCGTCCGCGATCACGTCGAGGCGGGCCCGCGAGTCAGGACGCAGGGAGGCGGCCGCGGCGGAGACCTGCTCGCCGGTGACCTCCGCCAGCAGCGCCGGCATCTCGCCGACCAGCTCGGCGCGTCCGCGCTGCTGCTCGTAGGACGCCATGGCCAGGGTGCGGGCCAGCACGTGGTCGGCCCGCTGCAGCATCGCCGAGGCGGTGCGGGCGCGGATCCGGGCCAGCTCGTCGTCGGGCACCCCGTCGGTGGCGATCCGGTCGAGCTCTTCGTCGACCGCGGCCACGACCCGGTCGGCGGGGATGTCGGCGCCGTGGTGGGCCTCGATGATCATCGCGGTCGGGTGCCGGACGTCGAACGCGTCCTCCATGAAGGCCAGGTGGGCGCCGATGTCGGTGGCGGAGCGGTCGTCCTGCACGAGCCGGCGGCGCAGTCGGGACGCGTCGCCCGCAGAGAGCACCGATGCCAGCAGCGCATGCGGCAGGTAGGCGTCGAGGTCGTCGGGATCGGGCACCCGCCAGCCCAGCGCGATCGCCGGGGCGGGGGCCAGAGCGTCGTGGTGCTCGGCGCGCCGCTCGGAGGTCGGCGCGGGCTCTTCGAAGTCGGGTCGCGGGGGGACGTCGCGCTTCGGTACGTCACCGAAGTGGCGGCGTACGAGCGTCATCGCCTGGTCGGCGTCGAGGTCGCCGGCGATGGCCAGCACCGCGTTGCCGGGCGCGTAGTAGTGGTCGAAGAAGTCGCTGGCGTCCTCGACGGTGGCGCTCTCGAGGTCCTCGAAGCCGCCGTAGCCGTTGTGGGCGTTGGGGAAGGTCTCGAACAGCACCGGCGGCAGGGTCAGCCACGGGAAGCCGCCGTACGGCTGGTTGAGGACGTTGACCCGGATCTCCTCCTTGACCACGTCGAGCTGGTTGGCGAGGTTGTCCTCGGTCAGAGCCGGCGCGCGCATCCGGTCGGCCTCGAGGAACAGCGCGCGCTCGAGGGCGTTGGACGGCAGCGCCTCGTAGTAGTTGGTGTAGTCGAGGCGGGTGGAGCCGTTCAGCGAGCCGCCGGAGGACTGCACATAGCGGATGTGCTCCATCTTCCCCAGCGACACCGAGCCCTGGAACATCAGGTGCTCGAAGAGGTGGGCGAAGCCGGTCCGGCCCGCGGGCTCGGAGCGGATGCCGACGTCGTAGTAGACGGCGACGCCCACGACCGGGGACGACCGGTCGGGGGCGATGACGACGCGCAGGCCGTTGCGCAGGGTGGCGCGTTCGACGGCGTACGACGAGGCGGCGATGGCGGTGCTGGGGACCATGGCGCGACCGTACCCGAACCGGCCCTACCGGTCAGGGAGTCAGCTCTCGCGGTGGCTCGGACCCGTCGGCTCGGCCTCGGAGAAGGTGAAGCCCAGGGAGCCGGTCTCGGGCCGGGCGTCGTCGTCCGCGGTGTTGTCGAGCGTCGGCGTGGAGTCGACGCCCTTGCGCATCGCGTCACCCAGCCAGGGGGCCGCGGGGAGCTTCTCCCCGCGGTGCGGGAAGGCGACGTAGAGCACGACCAGACCGGCCAGCACCAGGATCACGAGCATCGCGATGACGAGGGTCCACATGTCTTTACCTTCGCACAGTCCGGGCCTCGGGCCACCTTCCGGCGAGCCGCCGCGCCGCACGTCGTACGACGATCAGGGATCGCGCGGGCGGTCCTTGAGCGTGCGCCAGCCGCCGGCGCGGTTGTCGGCGACCAGGCGCCGGAAGAACTCCAGCAGCGGCTCCGCACGCACCTCGTCGCCCTCGCGGAAGCCGATGGTGCGGGCGGTGGCGTTGTCGTGGCCGGCGGTGACCAGCCCGTGCGGGTCGGGGACGAGGCCACCGTCGTAGACGAACACGTTGACGTGGTCGCGGGCGGCCAGGAAGGCCGCGACGTTGCCGTCGAGCACGAAGTAGGGCTGGACGGTCCGCTTGATGGTCTCGGTCATCTCGGGGTCTGCCTCGTGCAGCAGGCCGCGGACCCGCTGCAGCGTCTCGCGCTGCCAGTCGGGCAGCCCCTCGAGGTAGTCGTCGACGCGCGGGTCGACCGTCATCGAAGCAGCGCCTCGACGGCCCTGCGGACCACGTCGGGCAGGGGCGTCGCCGGTCGCGCGGGGTCGGTGTTGTCGACGTACACCACCGCGACCCGACCCTCGGCGGCCGCGGCGTCGTCGTCGCCCTGGAACAGCCCGACCCGGTAGCTCACCGACGAGCGGCCGACCCGGTCGACAACGACGCCGAGGTCGACCGGGGCCGGATAGCCGACCTCGCGGAAGAAGCTGCACGACACCTCGGCGAAGACCCCGATCGTGTCGGTGCTGTCGACCGCTGCCCCGATCGCCTCCTGCAGGTGCAGGTCGATCGCGGTGTCGATGAGCTCGAAGTACGCGGCGTTGTTCATGTGGCCGAAGCCGTCCATGTCGGCCCAGCGCGTGGTCGCGGTCGACCAGTGCACGAACTCGGCACGCGTCGGACGAGGGTGTCGCGCTCCGGTCACGCCGGCTCGCGAAGTCGTTGGCTGATCACAGCCGAGACCCCGTCGCCGCGCATCGTCACGCCGTAGAGGGCGTCGCCGACCTCC
>JAWWPM010000408.1:0-4301 GCA_033854915.1 Nocardioidaceae bacterium | reverse complement strand
ACCTGGATGATCTCGTAGGACAGCTCGTTGACGTCGGCCGGCGAGAGCGCCTGGAAGAGCGGCTTGAAGCCGTTGAAGAGCACGGTGAGGTCGAGGGCCGGCGAGGTGCGCGACGTGGGGATGGTGGAGCCCGCCTTCATCACGCCGGTGCTGCCGATCTCGTTGGTCAGCGCGATGTAGCGCTGGCCGACGAGGTTGCGGTAGCGGATGTCGGCGTGGGTCGACTGCATCAGGGCGGTGTCGGTCTGGACCGAGAAGGTCACCAGGGCACGGGTGCGGTCGACGATGGAGATGCCCTCGACGGAGCCGACCTTCACGCCGGCGATGCGTACGTCGTCGCCCTTGACCAGCCCGGTCGCGTCGACGAACTCGGCCTTGTAGGAGTTCGACGAGCCGAAGGTGATGTTGCCGATGATGATCACCAGCACCCCGGTCGCAAGCGTGGTCACGACCATGAAGATGACCAGCTTGATCAGGGCGGAAAGTGTCTTGGTGTCCATGCGGCTCATCGCAGCGACACCTTCGCTCCCCGTGCCATCGGGCCGACCAGCAGCACGCCGAGGTCGGGCACGTCGGCGGCGGACATGCCGAGCGACGGGCCGAGCAGGCTCTTGAGCACCCCGGCCTCGGCGGCGCTGCCGGCATACCCGGTGCCGGCCGTGTAGCGAGCGGCGTACGGCGGTGCCACCCGGTCGGTGCCCTTGCCGGTCGGGGTGTTGACCCCGTCGTTGAAGTTGGGCTGGTGGGTGACCGGGTTGGACTGGCTCCATGGCGGGTTGGGCATGTGCAGGCAGTTGGGGCCGGTGTGGTCGGCGTAGACCGGGCGGTCGCTCTCGGTGTAGCCGCGCGGCTGGTTGGGCAGCGTCTCGAGCACGATGTGCAGGGTGAACCCGCGGAACGCCTGGGCCTCGAGCTTGGCGCCGTTGACCAGCCCTCCGAGCAGGCAGGGGTACTCCGGCGCGTAGCGCGCGAGCAGCGCCGCCTGCGGCCGACTGACCTGGCCGAGCCGGATGATGTTGTCGCCGTTCTGCTTCAGGAAGTCGTGTGCGGTGTTCGAGAAGCCCGTGACGTCGGCGAACAGGGTCTGGAGCTGGGCCTGCCGCTGCTCCAGGGTGCCGGTCGTCTTGATGGTGTTGCGCAGGATCTGGGAGATCGCGGGCACCACGTCGGCGTAGGTGTTGGACACCTGGGTGGTGAGCCGGAGGTCGTCGACGATCTGCGGGATCTGGGGGTTCACCCGCTTGAGGTAGCGGTCGACGGTGACGAGATCCTGGCCGAGTTCTTTGCCGCGACCTTCGAGCGCGGTCGAGATCGCGTTCAGCGTCGTGTTGATGTCGGCGGGCTGCACCGTGCGCAGCAGGGGATAGAGGTCTGCGAGCACCTTCTGCACCTCGACCGGCACGTTGGTGCGGGTGATCGTGGCACCCGGCTTCAGCGCCGTTGGCGCCGGGGACTTCGGTACGACGAGCGAGACGTACTTCTCCCCGAACAGCGTCTTCGGCACGATCGCGCCGGTCACGTTCGCCGGGATGCTGTGCATCTGGCTGGGGAAGATGCCGAGCCGCACCTTGGCGCCCTGGTCGGTCGCGGTGAACCCGAGCACCTCGCCGACGATCACGCCGCGGATCTTCACGTCGGCCCGCTCGGGCATCTGGAGGCCGATCGTGGACGCGTCGAGGGTGACCGTGTCGAACGACGTGAACTTCTGGGTGAAGATGCCGTAGGTGAGCCAGATCCCGGCCATGAGCAGCGCCAGGAAGATCAGGCCGAGGGCCTTGAAGCGGACATAGGACATCGCTAGCCGGCCAACCTCACCGTGGTCGACGCGCCCCAGATCGCCATCGACAGGAACAGGTCGATGACGTTGATCGCGACGATGCTGGTGCGGACCGCGCGGCCGACCGCGACCCCGACGCCGGCCGGCCCACCGCTCGCGTTGTAGCCGTGGTAACAGTGGATCAGGATCACCGTCACCGCGAAGACCAGCACCTTGCCGAACGACCACAGCACGTCGCCGGGTGGCAGGAACGTCTTGAAGTAGTAGTCGTAGGTGCCGGTGCTCTGCCCGAAGAACTGGGTGACGGTCAGCCGCGTCGCGAAGTACGACGACAGCAGCCCCACGACGTAGAGGGGGACGATCGCGATCAGCCCGCCGACGATGCGGGTGCTCACCAGGAACGGCAGCGACGGCACCGCCATCACCTCCAGGGCGTCGACCTCCTCGGAGATCCGCATGGCACCCAGCTGGGCGGTGAAGCCGCAGCCCACTGTGGCGGCCAGCGCGATGCCGGCGACCAGGGGCGCGATCTCACGGGTGTTGAAGTAGGCGGAGACGAAACCGGAGAACGCGGCGGTGCCGATCTGGTTGAGCGCGGCATAGCCCTGGAGCCCGACCTCGGTGCCGGTGAAGAAGCACATCGCGGTGATCACGCCCACGGTGCCGCCGATCACGGCCAGCGCGCCGGAGCCGAGGGTGACCTCCGCGAGGATCCGCAGGATCTCCTTCTTGTAGCGGACCACCGTCTTGGGCGTCCAGGCCAGGGCGCGCAGGAAGAACGCGAGCTCCGCGCCGAGGTCGTCGAGGGTCTTCAGCGGCCTCTCGTAGACCGACTTGATATTGGCCATCGAGTCAACCCGTCTTTGGAGGCACGAGCTGGAAGTAGATCGCGCTCATCACGAAGTTGATGATGAACAGCAACATGAAGGACACGACCACGGACTCGTTCACCGCATCACCCACGCCCTTCGGGCCACCACCTGCGTTCATGCCCTTGTACGACGCGACGATCGCCGCGACCAGGCCGAACACGAGAGCCTTGGCCATGCCTTGCCAGACGTCGGGTAGCTGGGCGAGTGCGGTGAAGCTGGCTATGTAGGCCCCAGGGGTGCCGCCCTGGAGCACGACGTTGAAGAAGTAGCCACCGGCGACGCCGACCACACTGACCAGGCCGTTGAGGAAGACCGAGACGAGCATGCAGGCGAGCACCCGGGGGACCACGAGACGCTGGATCGGGTCGATGCCCAGGACCATCATCGCGTCGAGCTCCTCGCGGATCTTGCGGGCGCCGAGGTCGGCGGCGATGGCCGAGCCCCCCGCGCCGGCGATCAGCAGGGAGGTCGCGATCGGGCCCGCCTCGCGGACCACGGCCAGCACCGAGGCCGAGCCGGTGAACGACTGGGCACCGAACTGCTTGATCAGGCCGCCCACCTGCAGGGCGATCACGGCGCCGAACGGGATCGCGACCAGCGCGGTGGGGATGATCGTGACCGAGGCGATGAACCAGGCCTGCTGGATGAACTCCTTCCACTGGAAGGGGCGACGGAAGATCCCTCGCCCCACGTCGAGGCCGAAGGCGAACAGGTTGCCGGCGGTCCCGATCGGGGCGAGGACGCGGGATGCGGTCAAGGAGGCCACCGGTCAGCCCCCCGTGCTCATCGACATGTTCTCCTCGAAGGACCCCGGGGGCGGAGTGACGCCGTTGGCCTTGCACCACTCGCCCGGCGGCCGCTGGCTGCGGCGCGGGATCCCGTTGGAGGGCTCCTGCTGCAGCGGGATCGGCGGCAACGGCGGCAGCTCCTGCCCCTGCTCGGAGGCGAGCTCGTCGGCGTCCTTCTCCTCCGACATCCCGATCGGACCGATCGTCTGGGCGTTGAGGAACTGCCGGACGACCGGCTCCTCCGACGACAGCAGCATCTCGCGCGGCCCGAACATCGCCAGGTGCTTGTGGTAGAGCAGGCCGATGTTGTCGGGCACCGTGCGCGCGGTGTTGATGTCGTGGGTGACGATCAGGAACGTCGCGTCGATCTGGGCGTTGAGGTCGATGATCAGCTGGTTGAGGAACGAGGTGCGGACGGGGTCGAGGCCGGAGTCGGGCTCGTCGAACAGCACGATCTCGGGGTCGAGCACGAGCGCCCGAGCCAGCCCGGCCCGCTTGCGCATGCCGCCGGAGATCTCGCCGGGGAGCTTGTCCTCGGCGCCGACCAGGCCGACGAGGTCCATCTTCTCCATCACGATGTCGCGGACCTCGGACTCGGACTTGCGGGTGTGCTCGCGCAGCGGGAAGGCGACGTTGTCGTAGAGGTTCATCGAGCCGAACATCGCGCCGTCCTGGAACAGCACGCCGAAGAGCTTGCGGATCTCGTAGAGCTCGCGCTCCGAGCAGCTGGCGATGTCGGTGCCCTCGATGATGATCGAGCCCTTGTCGGGCTTCAGCAGGCCGATCAGCGACTTCAGGAAGACCGACTAGCCGGTGCCGGACGGGCCGAGCAGTACCGAGATCTCGCCAGGCGGCAGGGTGAGG
>JAWWPM010000407.1:0-4543 GCA_033854915.1 Nocardioidaceae bacterium | reverse complement strand
CGGATCGAGGTGTCCCTCCCCGCTGGCCTCGGCCAGGGCGGGGGCGTCGGCACCGGCGGCGGTGGCGGGGCGAAGAAGCCGAAGCGGTCGTCGGCGAAGAAGGCCGGGGCCGCATCGAGCGGGGACTCCGTGACCAGCCCGATGCAGGGCACGATCGTGAAGGTCGCCGTCGAGGAGGGCCAGACGGTCGCCCAGGGCGACGTGATCGTGGTGCTGGAGGCGATGAAGATGGAGCAGCCCCTCAAGGCTCACAAGGCCGGCACCGTGACCGGGCTGCAGGCCGAGGTCGGGGCCACGGTCACCAACGGGGCCGTGGTCTGCGAGCTCAAGGACTGATGGAGCTCCGTCAGCCGAGCGAGCGGGTCAGCCCGAGGGCACGGCTGATGTGGTTCTGCACCGATGCGGTGCGTGCGGCGGTGCTGATGGCCTTCCTGGTGATGACCAGCGGACCGTGGGACTGGTGGACGATCCCGGCCTGGGTGCTGGTGCTGCTCGGCACAGTGCTGCTGGCGTTCGCCGTACTCGTGCCGCAGTGGCGCTACCTCGTGCACCGTTGGGAGGTCACCGACACCGCGGTGTACACCCAGACCGGCTGGTGGGCGCGGGAGCGAAGGATCGCCCCGATGTCACGCGTGCAGACCGTCGACCATCGTGAGGGCGCGATCTCGCGGTTGTTCGGCCTCGCCACGGTGCGGGTGACCACGGCATCCTCGGCCGGCGCGCTGACCATCGAGGGACTCGACCGGGCGCGGGCGCTGGCGATCGTGGACAACCTGACCCGGATGGCCGACTCGGTCCCGGGCGATGCCACATGAGGCTGCCGTGCGGCTGAGCGTCATCGACGAAGAGGTGGGCTGGCAGCGACTCGATCGTCGGATGCTGCTGGTGCACCCGGTCAAGGAGATCGGGCGGTTCATCGTGCCGCTGATCGTGTTCGTCGTCTTCGGCCGATCGTCCTCCGACGGCGGACTGTGGGGGTTGGCCGCGCTGGGCTTCCCCGTGGTGCTCGGCCTCCTGCGCTACGTGACCACGACGTACCGGATCTCAGACGGCCGGATCGAGCTCCGGCACGGCCTCCTCAACAAGCAGGTCCTCTCCACGCCGCTCGACCGGGTCCGCACGGTGGACCTCACGGCCTCGCCGATCCACCGGCTGCTGGGGCTGGTCACGGTGCGGATCGGCACCGGGAGCTCGTCATCGAAGGGCGACGAGCGGCTCATCCTGGACGGGCTGACGCAGACGGCCGCCGAGCAGCTGCGCGGCACGCTGCTGCACGTGTCGTCGTCCGCCGACCCGGAAGCCGACTCCGGCGCCGGGGCGGAAGCGCGGGCGCGCGTCGTACTCCGGCTGGATCCGTCGTGGGTGCGCTTCGCCCCGCTGACGACCTCGGGCCTGGTCATCGCCGGCGCCGCCCTGGGCTTCGTGACCCAGGCGATGCACACGTTCGCGGTCTCGCCGCACGTGAACACCGACGAGCTGGCCCGGGCGGGGCTCGCACTCCTGATCGTCGGTGGGGTGCTCAGCGTGCTGGTGGTGCTGTGCGTGCTGGCGGTGGCTGGATACGTCGTCACCAACTTCGGCTTTGTGCTGTCGCACACGAAGAGTGACGGGTCGTGGCACCTCCGGCGCGGGCTGTTCACCACGAGGGAGACCAGCCTCGACGACGCGCGGGTGAGCGGGGTGACCATCGGGGAGCCGATCGGGCTGCGGCTGGCACGCGGCGGGCGACTCTCGGCGATCGTCACCGGGCTGGGCAAGAAGCAGGCGGGCTCCTCGCTGCTGGTGCCTCCCGCTCCGCGCACCGAGGTCGACCGGGTCGCGGTCGAGGTGCTGCACTTCTCGGCTCCGGTCTTCGGCGAGCTCCGGAGACACGGCCCCCGCGCGGTACGCCGTCGCTGGACACGCGCCCTCGTCCCCGCCGCCGCGGTGGCCGCGGTCTGCGTGTTCCTGACCTTCGCGGTGTCCGGCTGGTTCACCCTCGGTGCGCCCCTGGCGCTGGTGGTCGGGGTCGCCCTCGCCCTCGACCGCACCCGCGGCCTCGGCCACGCCCTGGTCGACGGCCACCTCGTCGCCCGCTCCGGCAGCCTCGACCGCCGACGCGAGGCCCTGGCCGCGCCGTCCATCATCGGCTGGAATCTCCGCGCCACCTGGTTCCAGCGCCGCGCCGGGCTCACCGACCTGACCGCGACCACCGCCGGTGGCCGGCAGCGGGTGCGGGTCCTGGACATCCCCCACGACGACGGCGTCGCCCTCGCCCGCACCGCCCAGCCCGGCCTGCTCGACCAGTTCCTCCTCTGACGAGGCCCACGAGGCGCGCGAGCACGCCAGACCCGCGGCTAGGGTCGGGACGTGGATCAAGGGCGGGTGCGCCTGGGGGCGAGGCTGGAGGCAGAGCTCTGGCCCCTCGTCGAGCCCCTCGTCGCGTCCGGCGACCTGGCCGGCCTGGCGGTGGCCGTGGTGCGCGACGAGGAGGTCGTCTCCCGTGGTTTCGGGGTCCGTGACCTCGGCACCGGGGCGCCGGTCACCCCCGAGACGTTGTTCCATCTGGCCTCGGTGTCCAAACCGTTCGTCGCCACCGCGATCGTGTCCCTGGCCACCGCGCACGGGGCCGTGGAGCCCGCTCTCGACCTGGATGCTCCGATCATCGACTGCGTGCCTGAGTTCACGTTGGCCGACGGCCGGGCGGGGGAGGTCACCGCCCGGGGTCTGCTGAGCCATTCGAGCGGTCTCCCCGACGTCTCGGAGTACGGCTGGGACGAACCTCAGCTGGGCGACGACGCGCTGAGCGAGTTCGCGGGCAGCCTGTCCGGCTGGCGGCTGAGGTCGGATCCCGGCTCCGCGTTCTCCTACTCCAATGCCGGCTACGAGCTGCTCGGCCTGCTGCTGTCCAGGATCACCGGTACGACGTTCGAGGATGCCATGCGACAGCAGGTCCTGGCCCCGCTCGGGATGCGGGACAGCACCTTCCTGCGCAGCGAGGTGCCCGCACACCTGGCTGCCGCACCGCACGTGGGCATGCCGTTGACCGTGCCCGCCGGTGCCTACCCCTACACCAGGCGGCACGCTCCCAGCTCGACCCTGCACTCCAACCTGGCCGAGTTGTGCCGGTGGATGGACGCCCATCTCGGGTCGGCGGACGCGACCACCCAGGGGTCCGCCGGGCAGCCGCGGCTCGATGCCGGGTTGCTCGACCTGATGTGGCGACCGGTCGTGTCGGTGGGCGAACCTCCGTGGGAGGACGCCATGGGCCTCGGCTGGGCCGTGGGCAGCTACCGCGGGCACCGCACCCTGAGCCACAGCGGAGCGGACCCCGGGTTCGGCTCCCGGCTCGTGCTGGTGCCGGACCGGCGGACCGGCGTCGTGGTGCTGGCCAACTCCAACACCGCGCCTACCTGGACCATCGCCGCGGCCGCGCTCGACCTGGCCCTCATCGAACCCGCCAGTCCCCAGGAGCCCGGCGGCGGCGTGGCAGATCTGCGCGCGATGCTGCCCCCGATCTCCCGCCCCGTGGCCGAGGCGCTGGCCGCTTCGGGTCCGGACGCCGCCGCGGAGACCTTCCACCGACTCGCGGCGGTGGAGCCGGCGGCGTACGACGTCGACGACGACGAGTTCGAGAAAGCCGTCTGGGGCGCGATCGAGCTGCACCGCACGAGCCTGGTCTGGCCGCTCCTGCGGGTCTGGACGGCGGTGCGTCCGCACTCCTCGGTCGCGTGGACGATGACCGGATGGGCCCATCAGGTCGACGGCCACCCCGACCTGGCGGGGAGCTTGCTCAGACGTGCCCTCGACCTCGACCCCGACAACGCCGACGCCGCACTGATCCTGGGCAACCTCCCATCGACGTGAGCCGCTTCCGGTCTGTGCCGCGTCCCCCGCCTGCAGCCTGACAGGACGTGGCGGATCGGGGGGTTCATTCTTTTCGGGGTCGATATCGGATCCATTTTCGGGTGGCGCCGGGTTTGGGTGGTGGCCGGAATTCGGGTTGGTGGTCATCGGGGTTGAGCCTGATCTGCCAGGGCGTGTGGTGGATGACCCGGTGATGATGGCCGCATAAGAGGGCGAGGTTGGCCAGGGAGGTCTTCCCACCGGCCAGCCAGTGGGTGAGGTGGTGGGCGTGGCACATCAGGGGTGGGCGGGTGCAGCCGGGGAAGGTGCAGTGCCGATCGCGCAGCACCAGTGCGGTCCAGATCGCGGCGGTGACCAGCCTGCGCGCCCGGCCGACGTCGAGGACCTCCCGGCGAGTCCCGAGCACGGCGGGGATCAGGTCGGCGTCGCAGGCCAGGCGGCGGACCACCGCGGGTGGGAGGTCGAGGCCGTCGGCGGTGGTCGCGACCCCGCGGGCCTCCAGACCGGTTTTGAGGGTGTCGTGGTCGAGGGTGACCAGGAGTCGGGGTCGGGCGCCGTGAGTCTCGGGCGGCAGGTCGGCGTCCAACCCGTGCTGAGCGGTGGCCACCAGGGCGTCCCAGAGCCGGGCGCCGTGCTCGCGGGGGTCCTTGAGCTGGGCGCAGGGCTCCCCGTCGTCGTCGACGTCTCCGGCCGGCCG
>JAWWPM010000406.1:0-4007 GCA_033854915.1 Nocardioidaceae bacterium | reverse complement strand
GTGCGGGCTTCCAGCCGGGCGTCGAGCAGCGGTTCCGCGAGGCGGTGGCGCTGCTGGAGGAGCTCGGCGCGTCGGTGGTCGAGGTTGACTGCCCGCACTTCGACTACGCGCTGCCGGCCTACTACCTGATCCTGCCGAGCGAGTGCTCGAGCAACCTCGCCCGCTTCGACGCCATGCGCTACGGCCTCCGCGTGGGCGACGACGGTACGCGCAGCGCCGAGGAGGTGATGGCGCTCACCCGCGACGCCGGGTTCGGGGCGGAGGCCAAGCGGCGGATCATCATCGGGACGTACGCCCTGTCATCGGGTTACTACGACGCCTACTACGGGCAGGCCCAGAAGGTGCGCACCCTTATTGCCCGCGATTTCGAGGCCGCGTACGAGCAGGTCGACGTGCTGGTGTCGCCCACGACGCCCACGACTGCCTTCCGGCTCGGGGAGCGGGTGGACGACCCGATGGCGATGTACCTCGCCGACCTGTGCACGATCCCCTCGAACTTGGCCGGCAACGCCTCGATGTCCATCCCGGCCGGGCTCTCGCCCGACGACGGGCTGCCGGTGGGGCTGCAGTTCATCGCGCCGCCGATGGCCGACGACCGGCTCTACCGTGTTGGTGGTGCCATCGAGACGGCTCTCGCCGATCGTTGGGGACATCTGCTCATCGACGAAGCACCGGAGCTATGAACATGAAGAACACCAAGGTTTTGTTCGCCTTCATCGGCACGATCTTCGCTGGTCGCACCGCCATCCATCGGATTCGCCAGGCGCACACCGAGGACGACCGGCTCGAGCTGCTCGACGCGGCACTCAACGTCGCAGTCGTCATCACTGGGCTGCTCATCCTGGTGCGGCGATTCCGAAATCGGCACGCTCCCGCATGAGCACCTCGGTCGATGTGGAGCTGCTGCCCTACGACGACGCAGTGACGGCCTTCGACCCTGTGCTCGGGCTGGAGGTGCATGTCGAGCTCGGCACGGCGTCGAAGATGTTCTGCGGATGCGCGACCGAGTTCGGGGCCGAGCCGAACAGCCAGGTGTGCCCGACCTGCCTCGGTCTGCCGGGATCGCTGCCGGTGCTCAATCGCGTCGCCGTCGAGTCGGCCATCAGGGTTGGCCTGGCGTTGAACTGCTCCATCGCGACATGGTGCAGGTTCGCGCGGAAGAACTACTTCTACCCGGACATGCCGAAGAACTTCCAGACCTCGCAGTACGACGAGCCGATCTGCACCGACGGCCACCTCGACGTCGAGGTCGAGACCGACGACGGCCCGCGCACCTTCCGGGTCGAGATCGAGCGGGTCCACATGGAGGAGGACACCGGCAAGTCGCTGCACGTCGGTGGCGCGACCGGCCGGATCCACGGCGCGGACTACTCACTGGTCGACTACAACCGCGCGGGGATCCCGCTGATCGAGATCGTGACCAAGCCGGTCGAGGGCACCGGTGCGCTGGCGCCGCGGGTGGCGCGCGCGTACGTGACCGCGCTGCGCGAGCTCATGCGCACCCTCGGTGTCTCGGACGTGCGGATGGAGCAGGGCTCGCTGCGCTGCGACGTCAACCTGTCGCTGGCTCCCTCGGGCGCGGGCGGTCTGGGCACTCGCACCGAGACCAAGAACGTGAACTCACTGCGCTCGGTCGAGCGCGCGGCCCGCTACGAGATGCAGCGGCACGCCGAGATCCTCGCCGGCGGGGGCTCGATCCTGCAGGAGACCCGCCACTGGCACGAGGACACCGGCGTGACGACCAGCGGCCGGGAGAAGTCCGACGCCGAGGACTACCGCTACTTCCCCGAGCCCGACCTGGTCCCCATCGCACCGAGCCGCGAGTGGGTGGCCGAGCTGAACGCCACCCTGCCGGAGCCGCCGCACGAGCGTCGCGCGCGCCTCCAGGCCGACTGGGGCTTCTCCGACCTCGACATGCGCGACACCGTCGGCGCGGGCGCGCTCGGGCTGGTCGAGGAGACCGTCGCCGCCGGGGCCACGCCGCAGACCGCCCGCAAGTGGTGGCTCGGCGAGCTGGCCAGGCGAGCCAACGAGACCGAGACCGACCTCGCGTCACTCGGCGTCTCACCGACTGATGTCGCACGGGTGCAGGCGCTCGTGGACGACGGCAGGCTCAACGACAAGCTCGCCCGCCAGGTGCTCGACGGGGTGATCGCCGGCGAGGGCAGCCCCGACGACGTCGTGACGGCGCGCGGCCTCGGCATCGTCTCCGACGACGGCGCGCTGACCGAGGCCGTCGACCGGGCGATCGCGGCCAACCCCGATGTCGCCGACAAGATCCGCGACGGCAAGGTCGCCGCCGCCGGCGCGCTGATCGGCGCGGTCATGAAGGACATGCGCGGCCAGGCCGACGCGGGCCGGGTCCGCGAGCTGATCCTCGACCGCCTCGGCTGACCGGCGTCGTACGGCGGCCTCCAGCGCGTGGGCGCGTCCCGTCAACGTCGCCGGTTCACCGGCGGTCCGTGCACTTCTCGGCCGGTGCAACGCCCGGGGAAGCCACGACACTGGCGGGGAAGTGTGACGGGGAGGCGAGCCTCAGCGGGCGGGCGCGGGCTCGGACGACGGCCGCCACTCGCGCCTGAGCAGCCCGTAGACCCACGAGTCCGACACCACGCCGTTCACGACGCAGTCCTCCCGCAGCGTGCCTTCACGCACGAACCCGAGCTTCTCCAGCACGCGGGCAGATGCCGCGTTGCGGGTGTCGGCCTCGGCCTGCACGCGGTTCAGGTCGAGCGTGTCGAACCCCCACCGCAGCAGGGCACGCGCAGCCTCGGTCGCATAGCCCTGCCCCCAGGCAGTCTCGTTCAGGCAGTAGCCCAGTGACACGCTACGGAAGTCGTGGTTCCACCGGGTCAGGCCCAGCCAGCCGAGGAAGACGCCGTCCGAGGCGCGGTCCATGACCAGCCGGGCCCCGCTGCCCTCCTCCGCGATCTGCCGGCAGGTCGCGAGGAAGCGGTCGGCACGCGCGCGTTCGGTCCACGGAGGCGAGTCCCAGTAGCGCAGCACGTGGGCGTTGCTCTGGAGCGCGAAGAGGGCGTCTGCATCCGAGTCCGCGAACGGGCGCAGTGTCAGGCGCTCGGTCTGCAGCGTCGGACTGGGTAGGGCCATACGCTCCATCGTGCCGTGCCACGTGCGGCGGGGACCAACCGAATACGCGAGGCCCGGGTCCGATCCCGGCAGCGCCGAGCGGTCGTCAGGAGAGGTCCTTGCGGAGAATGAGCTCGGTCGCCTCACCTGGGAGCAGCAGGGCACCGGTGTCGACGTAGCCGAGCCTCCGGTAGAGATGCTGCGCGGTCTCCGCGGCCACCGTGGAGGTCAGCACGAAGCTGTGACCCGCGGCGCGCTGGGCCTCCTCCCAGGTCTCGACCAAGGTCGTGCCGACCCGTTCGCCGCGGCACTCCGGGACGACGAACAGGAGGTTCATGAACGGGACCGCGTCCCAGAACAGGCCCCACCGCAGACACCCGACGGCGGCTCCGTCGAGCTCGGCGACCAGGACCCGGCCCGAGGAGACGACCTCCGCGAGGACCTCACGAGGGACGTGTCGGTCGACCTCGCGCAGGAAGGGCAGATCCGAGTCGTTCGCCGCGCGGGTCGTCACCCTCATGGCATCCACCCTGCCACTGTCCGGCGGCGACATCGGGATCGGCCTATACGAGAGTCACCCGATGACGTCGGTCCAGCATCTCCTCGGCGATCCGTTGCTGGTCGGGAGACCGGTCGGAGGTGTCCATGTTGAGCACGTCGGACCCGACGATCCAGTGCACGTCCACGCGGGACTCGGCCGTCGGTTGCACAGGATCACGGACCAAGCCGAGGGACCAGCAGCAGTCCGCCGGAAGGTTCTCCGTCAGCCAGCCCATGACCTCCGGCAGGTCGGCATCCGTGATCAGCCGACTGTCCACCGCCCAGGAGCTGAGGGGGCCTTCTCCGCCGTAGTAGATGAAGACGACGAAAGCCGCGCCGTCCTGCTCGCGGACCATGTGTCGCTCGTCGATCGCCTGGAC
>JAWWPM010000405.1:0-4111 GCA_033854915.1 Nocardioidaceae bacterium | reverse complement strand
GACTGGTACCGGCCGCGCCTCCCCGTGGCGGTAGGCCGTGGCCCGGGTCACGAGCGCCTTGCGCAGCTCGGTCACCGACTCCGGCGCCGACTGCCCCCGGCGCTGCAGCAGCACGAGGCTCACCGTGGTCCGGTCGCCGGTCACCGGCCGGAAGGTCAGCAGCCCGGCCCGGTGCAGCGGGTCGTCCACGACGCTGTAGTCGGGCAGCACGGTGAGGCCGAGCCCGTCGGCCACCAACAGCTTGCCCATCGCGGCGCCGTCGGTCCGGTACGTCGTCGCCGGCGGCCGGTCGCCGAAGAGGCGCTGGGCGAACCGGTGCATCACGTAGCCGGAGCGCATCGCCACGAAGTGCTCGCCGCGCAGGTCGGCCACGCTGACCGACTCGCGGTCCGCCAGCCGGTGCCCGCGGGGGAGTACGACGACGGGGCGGCCGCGGACCAGCATCGTGCCGTCGAGGTCGGGCTGGGTCTCGTCGCCGGCGAGGAGGTTGACCAGCCCGAGGTCGAGCGAGCCCTCGGCCACCCCGTCGAGCACCTGGCGGTGCTGGAGGTCGACGACCTCGACCGTCGTGGACAGCCGACCCGCCTGGAAGGCCAGCACGGCCGGCGCGACCACCGACGACGTACCGGTGTTGACCGTGCCGACACGGACCGTGCGGGCCACGCCGTTCTGGTCGCCGGCCGCGGCGCGGAGCCGGTCGACGGACTCCAGCACCGCCGTCATGTGCGCCAGGAGCTCACGGCCCGACCGGTTGATCCGGGCCCCGGACCGGTGTCGGTCGAGCAGGGTCAGGCCGAGCTCGCGCTCGAGCTTGCCCACCGCCTCGCTCAGGGCCGGCTGCGAGATGTGCAGCTGCTCGCTGGCCCGGCGCAGCGAGCCGTGCTGGACCACCGCCGCGAGGTACTCGAGCTGTTCCAGACGCATGTGGGACCCCCTGGCAGGGGCGCCCTCTCACCGCGGCAGGGAGATCCTGTCGTGGCGCAGTTGGGGTTCGCCCGGCCGCTTCGTTAAAGTCATGTATGTCGATTGACATTAAACAGATTAGCGTCCCGCGCGCACAGCTGCATGTTGACACCCCGAGCACCAGGAGCAGGCCATGACCCAGACCGAGCGTGTCGAGCAGGCCCCCGCAATCGGCAGGGAGTCCGAGCCCGATGCCGCCAACGGCCTCCTGGGCCGTGCGCCGTACCGCAGCGAGCTGATCGACCGGCTGCACGACGAGTGGGCACCGCTGTTCGCCGAGATCGCGGCCGGCACGGTGCAGCGCGAGCTCGATGGCGTGCTGCCGTTCGGCCCGGTGCGCAAGCTCAAGGAGGCCGGCTTCGGCGCGCTCCGCGTCCCGAGGGCGTACGGCGGGCTGGGCGCGACCTGGCCGGAGGTCACCGCCCTCTGGATCGAGCTCGCGGCGGCCGACGCCAACCTGCCGCAGGCGTTCCGCGGCCACTTCGCGCTGGCCGAGGACCGGCTCTGGCAGCACCGCCGCGGCTACGACCAGCAGGTGTGGTTCGAGCGCTTCGTCGACGGCGAGATCGCGGGCAATGCCTGGTCGGAGGTCGGCGCCACCGCGATCGACACCCAACAGACGGTCCTCGTGCCGCAGGTCGACGGCTACCGCCTGACCGGCACGAAGTACTACACGACCGGCAGCATCTTCGCCGAGTGGGCCGACGTCTACGCGCGCCGTCACCGCCCGGGCCAGGACGACGACTTCGCGATCGCGATCGTCGACACCCGGGTGGGCGGGGTGACCGTGACCGACGACTGGGACGGCTTCGGTCAGCGGGGCACCGGCAGTGGCACCACCACGTTCGACGCCGTACCCGTGCCCCTCGAGCACGTGCTCGCCTTCGACCAGCGGTTCCCTTACCAGACCGCGCTCTACCAGCTGAACCTCCTGGCCACGCTGGCAGGCATCGCCCGGGCCGCGCTGACCGACACCGTCGCCGAGGTCCGGCAGCGCGAGCGCAACTACTCCCACGCCAACGCCGCGCGGGTCCGCGACGACGCCCAGGTGCTGGCCCGGGTGGGCGAGATCGCCGCCGCGGGCTACGCCGCCGAGGCCGCCACCCTGCGGGTCGCCACCGCCTTGCAGGACGTGTCCCTGACCGCCCAGAAGGGCGAGGCCGCGATCGCGGCCGCCAACGAGGCGGTCGAGATCGAGTCGGCGGCCGCCCAGGTCGTGGTGATCGACCTGGTGCTGAAGGCGACCTCGGATCTCTTCGACACCCTCGGCGCGTCCGGCACCGCGCGGGCCCGCGCCCTCGACCGGCACTGGCGCAACGCGCGCACGGTGGCCTCGCACAACCCGCGGCTCTTCAAGTCACGGGTCGTCGGAGCGCATCTGGTCAACGGGACGCCACCGCCCTACGCCTGGGCGATCGGCGCCACCAGACGCGAGTGACAGGAAGCGCCGACCGGCCCCTCGGCCGAACCGTCCGTCGCGCACCCTCTTCTGGCTTGAACCCCGACCAATAGTTTATAAATCTGATCGAGATGCGTCAGATGAAGGAGACCACCGCATGAGCGTGCAACCCGAGGTCGGCCTGCTCGGCTTCCTGCACCACCACGAGGACGTGCAGCACTTCGGGCGCGAGGTGCTGCCCCTCGTCCGCGAGATGCAGGCCGCCGAGCTCGCCGGGTCGGCGCGATGACCCCGGCCACCCAGACCTCCCCGGCGGCGTGGGCGCGCGCCGCCGGGGGGACCACCTCGGAGGAGACGCGATGAGCACCCTGAAGTTCCACTGGTTCCTGCCCACCAACGGGGGAGACGGCCGGCAGATCGTCGGCGGCGGGCACGGGCTCGGGGCCGGTCCGTCCGGGCGGCCGCCGAGCGTGTCCTACCTCGGCCAGGTCGCCCGCGCCGCCGAGGACCTGGGCTTCGAGGCCGCGCTGACCCCGACCGGCGCGTGGTGCGATGACGCCTGGTTGTCCACCGCGATGCTGAGCCAGGTCTCGGAGCGGCTCAAGTTCCTGGTCGCGTTCCGCCCCGGCCTCACCTCACCGTTCCTGGCCGCGCAGATGGCCGGGACCTACCAGTTCCTCACCGGCGGCCGCCTGCTCCTCAACGTGGTCACCGGTGGAGAGAGCCACGAGCAGCGGATGTACGGCGACTTCGAGGACAAGGACGCACGTTACGCACGCTGCGACGAGTTCCTCACCGTGGTCCGCGCGCTCTGGCGTGGCGAGACCGTCGACTTCGCCGGGGAGCACCTCCGGGTCGAGAAGGCGGCCTTGGGTCAGATCCCCGACCCGGTGCCGGACATCTACTTCGGTGGCTCGTCCCCGGCCGCCGGTGACGTCGCGGCTCGCCACGCCGATGTCTACCTGACGTGGGGCGAGCCGCCCGACGCCGTCCGCGAGAAGATCGAGTGGATCCGCAAGCTGGCCGCCGACGCCCCCGAACGGCAAGGCCGCGAGATCCGCTTCGGCATCCGGATGCACACCATCACCCGCGACACCTCCGCGGAGGCATGGGCCGAGGCCGACCGACTGCTCGCGGGCATCGATCCCGAGGCCTTGGCCACGGTGCAGTCGGGGCTCCGGCGCAGCGAGTCCGAGGGCCAGCGCCGGATGCTCGCCCTCAACGGTGGCGACAAGTCCGACCTCGAGGTCTACCCCAACGTCTGGGCCGGTGTCGGCCTGGTCCGGGGCGGCGCCGGTACGGCGTTCGTCGGCAGCCACGAGGAGGTCGCCGACCGGATCGAGGAGTACGCCGACCTCGGCATCGACGAGTTCATCCTCTCCGGCTACCCGCACCTCGAGGGGGCCTACTGGTTCGGGGAGGGTGTGCTGCCGATCCTGGCCGAGCGCGGCCGCTGGCAGCATCCAGCGCCGAGCAGCTACCACGGCCCGTCAGTGCCGTTCGCCTCCGCGGGAGCGGCCCGATGAGCGCCCGCGTCGCCGTCGTGGTCGGCAACCCCAAGGCCGGCTCGCGCACCCTGTCCTCGGCGGTGCACGTCGCCCGCGAGCTGAGCGGGGCCGAGCCCGACCTGGTGGTCGACCTCGCCGAGCTCGGCCCGCGCCTGCTCGACTGGTCCGACGGCGAGGTGGGCCGGCTGGTCGCCGAGGTCGGCGACGCCGATCTCGTGGTGGTCGCCAGCCCGACCTACAA
>JAWWPM010000404.1:0-5855 GCA_033854915.1 Nocardioidaceae bacterium | reverse complement strand
TGTGTGCCGCCATCTCGTCGCAGAAGCCCTCGACCGCCGGCAGTGCGCCGTTCGCCGCCGGCACCGGCTCGTCGCGCTCGATCAGGCTTCGCGCGAGCAGCCGGGCGACGTCCTCGGGCATCGGGAGCAGGAACGCCGGGAAGCCCCCGGACCGCGCGGTCCGCATCGCGGCGCCCACGATCTCGTCGCCGTCCAACACCACCGCGAACCAGCGCGGCACCCCGTCGGGCCAGGCGACACCGTCCGCGTCGTCGGCCGCGATCCGGTTCGCCACCCCCGACACGACGGTGCTGACCACCGGCTGCTCGGCGAGGTGGTCGGCGGCGACGTCGAGGAACGGGACGGGGTCGTCGAAGAAGCGCAGCTCCATGCGCCGACGCTACCGTCAGGACATGACCCCCCGCGTCAGGCAGATCGGGCTTGCGGTCGCCTGTGCCGTCCTGGCGCTCGGCCCGTCCCAGACCGCGCAGAGCCGCCCGGTCGCCGCGCCGGCACAGCGTCAAGCGTCCGGACCACGGCTCAGCGTGGACGTCGCCGCTCATCGGCACCGGATCTCGGCGGGCATCTACGGCGTGAACTTCGCGGGCCGCGCGTTCGCACGGCGTACCCGTCTCCCGGTCGACCGGTGGGGCGGCAACGCGGCCGAGACCTACAACTGGAAGATCCGCGGCAGCAACCACGGCAACGACTGGTACTTCGAGAACTTCCCCGACTGCTGGACACCGGCCTTCGGCTACTGCACGACCGGCCACCACTACAGCGCAGCTGACGCCCAGATCCGCCGGGACCGCGCGACCGGTACGAGCACCCTGCTCACCCTGCCGCTGGACGGCCGCGTCGCCCGGGCGGTCACCTACGACAACAGCAACCCGTGCAGCTTCCCGGCCGGCCGCTACGACCCGCAGGACGGCCACGACCCGTACCACGCCGCGTGTGGCAACGGCCGTCGCGGTGGAGTCTTCGTCGCGGACCCCGACACGTCCATCGCGGGCACCCGCGCCGATGCCGGCTTCGACGCCGCCTGGGTGGCCCACCTGGTCTCCAAGTACGGCGACGCACGCGGCGGCGGGGTCGGGATCTACGAGCTCGGCAACGAGCCGGGGCTGTGGGACCAGACCCACCACGACTTCCACCCGGACCCGGTGGGGTACGACGAGCTGGGGGCGAAGTCGCTCGCGGCGGCGCAGGCGGTGAAGGCGACCGACCCGAGTGCGGCCGTCCTCGGCCCGGCCGAGTGGGGCTGGCCCAACTACTTCTGCTCGAGCGTCGACCTGCGCGCGCTCGGGACCTGCGACGCCCACTCCCCCGACCGCGCCGCCCACGGCGGCACCGCGCTCTCGGCGTGGTACCTGCGGAAGTTCGCGGCCGCCGAGCAGCAGACCGGCACCCGCCTGCTCGACTACTTCGACCTGCACTACTACCCGCAGGGCAGCTACCAGCCCGCCACCGACGTGACCCGCTCGCTGTGGGACCCGCGCTACCGCGACCCGTCGTGGATCGACCACACCATCCGGCTGCTGCCCCGGATGCGTGACTGGGTGCAGCGGGACTACCCCGGTACCAAGCTCTCGCTCAGCGAGTACAACCTCGGGCTCGGCGTGACCGCCAGCCGGCGCCTGCAGAGCGTGATCGAGGCCGACACCCTCGGCATCTTCGGGCAGCAGCGGCTCTCCCTGGCGACGTTCTGGCCCGAGTCGTCCTCCCCGGTCCCGGCCGCGGCGTTCGCGATGTTCCGCAACTACGACGGCCATCACCACACGTTCGGTGACGTGAGCGTGGGCGCGACGAGCAGTGGCCGCGGCCGGCTCTCGGTGTACGCCGCGCAGCACGGCGGGCACGGACCGCTCACCGTGGTCGTGGTCAACAAGACCGACCAGGCACTGCGGAGCCACCTGTCGCTGCACCATTTCCAGGCCGGGCCGCGCGCCGCGACGTACTCCTACGCCGGTCACGGCATCCAGCGGCTGCCCGCCACGTCGGTGAGCTCGGGAGGCTTCACCCGCACCTATCCGCCGCAGTCCGTCACCCTGGTCGCCCTCGCTCCCCGGTGAGGGGAACTCGTTTTCGGGGACCGACCGTCGATCCATAGACTTCGGTCCATGACCGACACCCAGACGCCCAAGTCCGCGACGACGCCGCCGCAGCCGGCCGTCGTCGTACCGGACAAGCCGGCGCTGGAGGGTCTGGAGGACAAGTGGTCGCAGCGGTGGGAGGCCGACGGCACCTACGCCTTCGACCGCACCAGGTCGCGAGCCGAGGTCTACTCGATCGACACCCCGCCGCCAACCGTCTCCGGCACGCTCCACTTCGGCAGCGTCTGCTCCTACACCCAGTGCGACCTCATCGCCCGCTACCAGCGAATGCGCGGCAAGGAGGTCTTCTACCCGATGGGCTGGGACGACAACGGCCTGCCCACCGAACGCCGGGTCCAGAACTTCTACGGCGTCCGCTGCGACCCGTCGGTCCCCTACGACCCCGACTTCACCCCCCCGGAGAAGCCCGACGCCAAACGACAGGTGCCGATCGGCCGGCAGAACTTCATCGAGCTCTGCCAGCAGCTGGTCGCCGAGGACGAGGTCTCGTTCGAGGCGCTCTTCCGCCAGGTCGGCCTCAGCGTCGACTGGAACTACCTCTACACGACCATCGGCGACGGCAGCCGGGCCACGTCGCAGCGCGCGTTCCTGCGCAACCTCCAGCGTGGTGAGGCCTACCTCCAGGAGTCGCCGACCCTCTGGGACGTCACCTTCCAGACCGCCGTGGCCCAGGCCGAGCTCGAGGCACGGGAGTACCCCGGCCACTACTACCGGATCGCCTTCCACGGCGCGGCCGGGCCTGTCTTCATCGAGACCACCCGGCCGGAGCTGATCCCGGCCGTGGTCGCGCTGATCGCCCATCCCGACGACGAGCGCTACCAGCCGTTGTTCGGGACGACGGTCACGAGCCCGGTCTTCGGGGTCGAGATCCCGGTGGTGGCTCACCCGGCCGCCGAGCCCGACAAGGGCGCCGGCATCGCGATGTGCTGCACCTTCGGCGACCTGACCGACGTGCAGTGGTGGCGTGAGCTGAGGCTGCCGGTGCGCACGGTGATCGGCCGCGACGGCCGCCTTCACCGCGATGCTCCCGAGTGGGTGACCGGCGACGCGGCGACGACGGCGTACGCCGAGCTCGCCGGGAAGACGACCTTCTCGGCCCGCGAGGCGATGGTCGGACTGCTCCGCGAGTCGGGCGACCTCGAGGGCGAGCCGAAGGCCACCCAGCGGATGGCGAACTTCTACGAGAAGGGCGACAAGCCGCTCGAGATCGTCTCCACGCTGCAGTGGTACATCCGCAACGGTGGTCGCGACGACGACCTGCGCAGCGCGCTGGTCGAGCGCGGCAACCAGATCCACTGGACGCCCCCCTACATGCACCACCGCTACTCGAACTGGGTGGAGGGCCTGAACGGCGACTGGCTGATCTCGCGCCAGCGGTTCTTCGGCGTCCCCTTCCCGGTCTGGTACCCCCTCGACGCCGAGGGCCAGCCGCTCCACGACCAGGCGATCCCGGCCGATGAGGCGTTGTTGCCGATCGACCCCTCGCAGACGGTCCCGCCCGGTTACGACGAGTCCCAGCGCGGCGAGCCGGGCGGTTTCGTCGGTGACGCCGACATCATGGACACCTGGGCCACGTCGTCCCTGACTCCGCAGATCGCGGGCCGCTGGGAGAACGACCCCGACCTGTTCGAGCGCGTCTACCCGATGGACCTGTGCTCGCAGGCCCACGACATCATCCGCACCTGGCTGTTCTCGCGGGTGGTCCGGGCCCACTTCGAGGACGGCAGTGTGCCGTGGTCGGACGCCATGATCTCGGGCTTCGTGCTCGACCCCGACCGCAAGAAGATGAGCAAGTCCAGGGGCAGCGTCTCCACGCCCACCGAGCTGCTCGGTCAGTACGGCACGGACGCCATCCGCTGGCGGGCCGCGTCGCTACGGCCGGGTCTCGACAGCGCCTTCGACGAGCATCCGCTGAAGATCGGTCGCCGGCTGGCGATGAAGATCCTCAATGCCTCCAAGTTCGTGCTCGGAGGCGTCGCGGCGGCACCGGACCCCGCCACCGTCACGGAGCCCGTCGACCGGGCCCTCCTGGCGCGCCTCGAGGTGGTCGTCGAGAAGGCCACCACCGCTTTCGACGCCTACGACTACACCACCGCGCTCGAGGCGGCCGAGAAGTTCTTCTGGGAGTTCTGCGACGACTACCTCGAGCTGGTCAAGGAGCGGGCGTACGACGAGTCAGGTGGCGCTGCGACCGCCTCCGCCCGGGCGACCCTCGCCCTCGCGCTCCACGTCCAGCTGCGGCTGCTGGCACCGTTCCTCCCGTTCGTCACCGAGGAGGTCTGGTCCTGGTGGCAGACCGGTTCGGTGCACCGGACCACCTGGCCCGAGCGCTCCGAGCTGGGCGACCTCGGGGGCGATCCCACAGCTCTCGACTCGATCGGGGGCGCGCTGATCGGTCTGCGCGGCGCCAAGTCGCAGGCGAAGGTCTCGATGAAGCACGAGCTGTCGGCGGTGGAGTTCCGCGGCCCGGAGGCGGCACTCGCCGCGGTCCGGCTCGCGGAGGGCGATCTGCGCCGGGCCGGCCGGATCACCGCCGAACCGACCTATCTGGTCGGCGAGGGACCCGAGCTCTCGGTGACGGCGACCCTGGCCGAGATCACCTGACCTGACCTCAGGGGTGGTCCGGGTGCTCGGGATGGTCCGGGTGCTCGGGATGGTCCGGGTGATCCGTCTGCTCGGGATGGTCCGAGTGCTGTGGATGCGCGGCGTGGACGTGTTGGGCGTGCGTCCAGCCGAGGTGCCGACCGGGCGAGCCGGGGGTCGACACCCTGCCGCTGACGTCGTGCCGGACCGCGTGCGGTGCGGTCGCGGTCGCGCTCGGATGGGAGGGCCGAGACGGATGGTGGCTGGAGGGCGCAGGTGCGTCGGAGGGCGAGTCGGGCGTGGTCGAGCCCTGGTCGGTGGCCGTCCGGACGAGCGCTGAGCCCTGGTGTACGGCGCGGTCCAGGCCCCCGTCGACCGCGTGCACCACGGCGTGGGTCGCGGGCAGCGCGCGACGGAGCCAGCCCGTGGCAGCCTGGCTGCGCACGGACGTGACCAACAGGATCGCGGCGATGATGGCGACCACGATGAACGCCACCAGCGGCCCCTTGCGATCGGCGCTCACAGGTTGTCCTCCCCAGCACGCACCCCCCGGCGCGGTGCCACTGCGGCGACAGTGTCCCGTGCGGAAGGGGCGTGGGGAGGTCGGACGGCCGAAATAGTCAAAAATGACCAAACCGGACTAGACCGGATGGGCGACCGACGGTCGCGTCCCGCGCTGCGCGACGACCCTCAGGCGGACTTCTTCTTCTTGGCCTCGGACTCGCGCAGCACCAGGGTGGGCGCTCCGTCGGAGGTGACGACCTCCTCGGTCACGATCACCTTGCCGACGTCGTTGCGCGACGGCACGTCGTACATCACGTGGAGGAGCACCTCTTCGAGGATCGCCCGAGCGCCGCGGGCACCGGTGCCACGCTCGAGTGCCCGGCTGGCGACCGCACGGATCGCCTCCGGTGTGAACTCCAGCTCGACGTCGTCGATCTCGAACAGCTTCTGGTACTGCTTGACGAACGCGTTGCGGGGCACGGTGAGGATCTCGACGAGGGCCTCGACGTCGAGCTTGCTGACCGTGGCGATCATCGGCAGCCTCCCGATGAACTCGGGGATCAGGCCGAACTTGGTGAGGTCCTCGGGCATGACCTGGGCGAAGACGTTGACGTCGTCGGAGAACTTCTCGCCGTTGAGGTCAGCGCCGAAGCCGAGGGCGTTCTTGCCGACACG
>JAWWPM010000403.1:0-3660 GCA_033854915.1 Nocardioidaceae bacterium | reverse complement strand
CGCCCGAGGTGGACACCGGGGGTCAGGGCTTCGCCGGCGCGATGGCGACCTTCGACAACACCCGGCCGCTGGTCGCGGCCATGGCCGTCGGCTGCGCCAAGGCCTCCCTCGACCTCACCCGCGACCTGCTCGAACGGGCCGGCATGACCGTGGACTACGACCGGCCCGGGCTCACCCAGAGCGCGGCGGCAGCGAAGTTCCTGCAGATGGAGGCCGACTGGGAGGGTGCCCGGCTGCTGATGCTCCAGGCCGCCTGGATGGCCGACAACCGCAGGGCCAACGCCATGGAGGCCTCGATGGCCAAGGCCAAGGCCGGCCGGGTCGCCTCCGACATCACCCTCTCGTGCGTCGAGCTGTGCGGCTCGGTCGGCTACAGCGAGGCCGAGCTGCTCGAGAAGTGGGCCCGCGACTCCAAGATCCTCGACATCTTCGAGGGCACCCAGCAGATCCAGCAGCTGATCGTGGCGCGCCGGATCCTCGGGCTCTCGAGCGCCGAGCTGAAGTAGCTCAGCGGTTGAGGCCGGCCAGGGCGAGCACGTCGTCGGGCGTCTCCAGGCCGCGCACCCCGACGAAGACGGTGCTCACCCCGAGGTCGGCGAGCTCGGCGTAGCGGGCCCGGTGCTGGGCGGCCGTGCCGGCGTTGGTACGTCGTGCGAAGGCGGCCGCGGCGGTCCGTCCGCGCAGCCGCTCGACCTTCGCCCAGGCATCCTCCCGGTCGTGGCCGATCACCGGCAGGTCCAGCACGGTGACCGCCACGTCGTCGCGGCTGCGCCCGGCCGCCGCGAGATGGCGGTCGAGCACCCGCAGCTTGCGGACGAGCACCTCAGGGTCCGAGGGCAGGTTGCACGCGTCGCCCAGCCGGGCGGCGATGTCGAGGGTGCGTCGCTCGCCGTTGCCGCCGACGATCACCGGGATGTCGTGCGCCGGTCGCGGGTACGACGTCGTCTCGGGCAGCGCGACCCGCGCGCCGTCGTACGCCTTCGTGCCGGCCGCCCACAGGGCCCGGATCGTCTCGATCGAGGCCTCCAGCAGGTCGAGCCGTTCGCCGGCCGACGGGAACGCGATGCCGTGACCCGCGTGCTCGCGCTCCCACCAGCCCGCGCCGATGCCGAGGAATGCTCGCCCACCGGTCAGCGCGTCCAGCGTCGCCGCGGCCTTCGCGGTGATCCCGGCCGGCCGGAAGGTGACAGGGGAGACGAGGGTCCCGAGCGACAGCCGGGTGTCGAGCCCCGCGACGAGTCCCAGGGTGACCCAGGGCTCCGGGATCGGCTGCCACGCGGCGTCGACCTGCGGGATCTGGATCAGGTGGTCCATCACCGCCAGCCCCGCGAAGCCGGCCTGGTCGGCGGCGAGAGCCACGTCGCGCACCCAGCCGCTGGGATCCTCGCCCCACGGGAAGCGCGAGAGCTGCAGCACCACCCTGGGGCCTGCCGAGCGCGCCCCCGTGGTCGCCGTTTCGTCCCGAACGGCACGTTTCGGGCCCGGATCACTGCGGTTTGGGACCAAACGGCGGGTGTCACCGCCGCCATCGGTGGGGACGACGACCTGGACGAGGTCCCAGCCCTCGGCCTCGAGGGAGTCGCGGACGGCGGCCACCCGGCGTACCTGGTCGGCGAGTACGGGAGCGGGGACGGGCCGGTCGCGCTCGGCGTTGCGGCGGCGGCAGACGGCGCCGGGTGTGTCCAGCACGACGGCGACCGCGGGCAGCCCGCCTGCGCGGGCGGCGGCCAGCCACGCCACGCGACGGTCAGGGTCGAGCCCCAGCGTGTCGATGACCGTGCTGAGCCCGCGCCCGATCCGGGCTGCGACGATCCGCTCCAGCAGGTCGAAGGCGTCCGACGACGCGTCGAGGTCGGCGTGTCCGGAGCCGACGACGCCGCGCAGGTCGTCGGAGGAGACGATCTCTGCGCGGCGGTAGCGGGCCGTGGCCCACGTGGACTTGCCCGACCCCGCCGCGCCGATGAGGACGACGACAACAGGATCGGGCAGCGGCACGTTCGGGATTGTGGCAGGCCGGGCGACCACGCGGCGTGGTCAGACGACCTTGAAGGGGTCGTGACCGGCCAGGGCGCGGTCGAGACGGGCCTGGTCGAGGCGGTGGATCACCATCTGGTCCTCCTGCGCGTCGCGGACGCACTTCGCGAGTGTGAAGCTCGAGGTGACCAGGAAGAGGGTGCCCAGGGCCAGGAAGCCCTTCACCCACGGCTCGGCGGGCAGGTAGTAGATCGCCACCATCATGGCGAAGAGCGAGACGCCGAAGGACGCGGCGGCCTGCATGTAGAACGCGCTGGTGTTCTTCTGGGTGCTGTTCGGTGTGGTCATGAGCCCATCGTCAGGGCGCGGCGGCGTGCTTCGGATCCGTCGGACTACCCGGTTGGGTCTGAGTACGCACACTCGACCTCCGGGCTGCGGGCTGGTCGGATATCGACATGAAGGTCTACGCCGACACGCCTGCACGCCGTACCCGACAGCTCGCAGGGGACCTGCTCTTCTTGCTCTGGCTGGTCGGTTGGGTGTGGATCGGCCATGTCGTCCAGCACGGCACCATGGAGCTGGCCGGCGTCGGCCGCCAGACCGATGCGTCGGCGACCCAGCTGGCCGGCGGCCTGAGCAGCGCGGGCGACACCCTGAGCGGGATCCCGGTCGTCGGGGGCGGGGTGTCGGCTCCCTTCGACCAGATGTCGTCGGCGTCCGAGACGCTCGCGCAGGCCGGGCGCAGCCAGGTCACGGCCGTGCACCGGCTCTCGTGGGTGCTCGGGATCTCGCTGGCGACCATCCCGATCCTGTGCGTCGGCGTGTTCGTCGTACCCCGGCGCTGGCGGTTCGCCCGCGAGGCGACGGCGGGCGCCCGGTTCATCGACGCGTCGGAGGACCTCGACCTGTTCGCGCTGCGCGCCCTGACCCGACAGCCGATGCACGTGCTGGCCAGGATCAGCGACGACCCGGCGGGAGCCTGGCGAGCACGCGACCCCGCCGTGGTCACCGCGCTCGCGCGGCTGGAGCTGCGGGAGTGCGGGCTCGAGGTCCCGGCCGCCCTCAGCTGAGGGCCTCGACCCGCGCCGCGTCGCCGGGCGTCGCCACGAGGTAGGCCGGGTCCCGGAGACCGGCGTCGGCGAAGGTCCTGGTGACGACGCGCTTGACCTCTTGGATTCGGGAAGCCGGAACGAGCGCGACAGCGGAGCCGCCGAAACCGCCGCCGGTCATCCGAGCGCCTAGGGCGCCGGCCGTGCGGGCGGACGCCACCGCCAGGTCGAGCTCTCGGCAGGAGATCTCGAAGTCGTCGCGCATCGACGCGTGGGAGGCGTCCAGGACCGCCCCCAGGCTCGACCAGTCGTCGGCGTCGATGTGCTCGACGGCCCGACGGACGCGGGCGTTCTCGGTGAGCACGTGCCGGGCGCGGCGCCGCAGCACGTCGTCGGGCAGGGCCTCGACCGCGGAGGGAGCTGCCTGGCTGACCTCGTCCACCCCCAACGCCTCGGCGGCCGCGGCGCACTCGGCACGGCGGTCGCCGTAGGAGCCGTCGGTGAGCGCGTGGCTGACCCGCGTGTCGATCACGAGCAGCAGCAGACCTGCCTCGTCCAGCGGCAGCAGGACCGGGGTCACGCTGTCGTCGGCGAAGTCGAGGAGCAGCGCGTGGTCGGGGCGAGCCAGCATCGCCAC
>JAWWPM010000402.1:0-10522 GCA_033854915.1 Nocardioidaceae bacterium | reverse complement strand
GGCCTGCACGGCGACATCCTGATCCCCGAGGACCGCCTCAAGGCGGCGGTGGTGAAGGCCGCCGTCGGCGAGACGACACTGCTCGGTGAGATCGACAAGCTGCTCGGCAAGCCGTGGGACGACGAGCTCGAGACGTTCCGGCACGCCGGCGAGGGCGCCCCGGTGCGCTGGCTGCACCACGTGGTCTGAGCGGTCAGGGACGCGACAGGCGGAAGTGCGCAGGCTCGAACCACGCGGTGTGCCGCGTGGGCGGGTCGCTCGGCAGCGAGCCGGCGGTGTACCACCGCAGGCGGGCCCGGATCGTGAACCGGCCCGGCACCACTGCCTCCCGGCACATTCCGAACGACGCCTGCCCGGACATGGGGTCCGACCCGGCGTAGAGGTCGCCGGCTCCTCGAGGCCTGCCCCGCGGGTCGTAGAGCCAGGTCTCGAGGGTCCAGTCGGCGGAGCCCGGCTTCACGACGTAGTGGTAGGCGTAGCGGTGACAGCCGGCGTGGAGCACGTCGTCGCGCGCGCCGACGTGGCCGTAGCCCGCGGTCCACGCCCAGCCGGCGGTCGCCCCGACCAGGACGAGGAAGATCCCGAGCACGACGGCCGCCAGGACTCTGGGGCCGGGTGACGTCTGCATGACACCCCCTCGTGGGTACGAGGGGTCCAACGAGCCCGCGCGACGTGGGTTACGTCACGTCGCCGCCGTGGTCCCGGTCAGAGCGGGATGTTGCCGTGCTGGCCACGGCGTACGCCGTCGCGCTGCACCGCGTCGTAGATCGCTTGCGCGATCGCCGTCCGGGTGCGGGCGGGCTCGACGATCTCGTCGACCACACCGATCTCCACGGCCCGCTCGACGCCACCCGCCTGCCGCTCGTGCTCGGCAGCCAGCTCGGCCTCGACCTGCGGCCGGATCTCAGGGGAGACCTCCGCCAGCTTGCGTCGGTGGAGGACCCGGATGGCGGCCACGGCCCCCATCACCGCGACCTCGGCGCCGGGCCAGGCGAAGACCCTGGTGGCGCCCAGCGAGCGGGCGTTCATGGCGATGTAGGCACCGCCGTAGGTCTTGCGGGTCACCAAGGTCACCCGGGGCACCACGCACTCGCCGAAGGCGTGCAGGAGCTTGGCCCCACGGCGTACGACGCCGTCCCACTCCTGGCCGACGCCCGGCTGGTAGCCGGGCACGTCCACGAGCACGATCAGCGGGACCCCCAGGGCGTCGCACAGGCGCACGAAGCGGGAGGCTTTCTCCGCGGAGAGCGAGTCGAGGCAACCGCCCAGCCGGAGCGGGTTGTTGGCGACCACCCCGACGGTCCGGCCGCCGAGGCGCCCGAGGGCGGTGACGATGTTGGGTGCCCAGCGCTCGTGCAGCTCCTGCATGGTGCCGTCGTCGAGCACGGCCTCGACGAGCGGGTGGACGTCGTAGGCCCGCTTCTTGGACTCGGGGAGCATCGCGGAGAGGTCGCGGTCCTCGACCGCGGCGGGGTCGAGACTGCCCTGCGAGCCGAACAGTGACGCCACGATGCGGGCGCGCTCGAGTGCCTCGGACTCGCTGTCGGTGAGGATGTGCACCACGCCGGAGCGGCGGCCGTGCGGCTCGGGACCGCCGAGGCGGAGCATGTCGACGTCCTCACCGGTCACGGACCGGACGACGTCGGGCCCGGTCACGAAGATCCGCCCCTCGGGGCCGAGGATCACCACATCGGTCAGGGCCGGGCCGTACGCCGCGCCACCGGCGGCCGGGCCGAGCACGACCGAGATCTGCGGGATCTTGCCCGAGGCCTGCGTCATCACCTGGAAGATCCGGCCCACGGCGTGCAGCGAGAGCACGCCCTCGGCCAGCCGGGCGCCGCCGGAGTGCCACAGGCCGATGATCGGGGTGCCCTCGGTCATCGCCCGGTGATAGGCGTCGACGACCACGCGGCAGCCGACGTCACCCATCGCGCCGCCCATGACGGTCGCGTCCGAGCAGAACGCGACGACCCGGCGGCCCTTGACCCGGCCGACGGCGGCGAGCATGCCGGAGTCGTCCTCGGGCGTGATCAGCCGCAGCGTGCCCTCGTCGAGCAGGGCGGTCAGCCGGTGGATCGGGTGACGCGGGTCCTCGGTGCGGGGAGGCTTGGTGGCGGTGGCGGTCATATCATCTGCTTCCGAAGGCGACCGCGACGTTGGCCCCGCCGAAGCCGAAGGAGTTGTTCAGGGCGGCGATGTCGCCCGAGGGCAGGTCGCGGGCCGTGGTGGGGATGTCGAGCTCCACCTGCGGGTCCTTGTTGTCGAGGTTGATCGTCGGCGGGCTCACCCGGTGGTGGAGGGCCAGCACCGTCGCGATCGCCTCGAGCGCGCCGGCTCCCCCGAGCAGGTGGCCGGTCATCGACTTCGTGCTGGTGACCACGACCTCGTCGGCGTGCGAGCCGAGGGTGGCGTGGATCATCAGTCCCTCGGCGATGTCGCCCTGGGGGGTCGACGTCGCGTGCGCGTTGATGTGGGCGATGTCGGAGGCCGAGATGCCGGCCTCGTGCAGCGCCCGGACGATCGCGCGGGCACCGCCGCGGCCGGCTGGGTCGGGCTGGGCGATGTCGTGGGAGTCGGCGGTGATGCCGGCGCCGAGCACCTCGGCGTAGATCCGCGCCCCGCGCGCCACGGCGTGCTCCTCGGACTCGAGCACCAGCACGCCGGCCCCTTCACCGAGGACGAAGCCGTCGCGGCCGAGGTCCCAGGGCCGGGAGACGGTCGTGGGGTCGCCCTCGTTCTTGGACAGCGCCATCATGTTCGCGAACGCCGCCATCGGCAGCGGGTGGATGGCGGCTTCGGTCCCGCCGGCCAGGACGACGTCGGCCCGCCCGAGCCGGATCTGGTCCAGCGCCAGGGAGATGGCCTCGTTGCCGGAGGCGCACGCCGAGACCGGCGTGTTGACCGCGGCGCGGGCACCGACGTACAGGCTGATGTTCGCAGCCGGGGCGTTGGGCATCAGCATGGGTACGGCGAGCGGCGAGACGCGGCGCGGGCCCTTCTCCAGCAGCGTGTCGTAGTTGGCCAGGAGCGTGGTCACGCCACCGATGCCCGACGCCATCGCGACCCCGAGCATGTCGTTGTCGATCTCGGCGCCCTCGAGGCCCGAGTCGGCCCAGGCCTCCATCGCCGCCACCATCGCGAACTGCGAGGAGCGGTCGAGCCGACGGGCCTTGACCCGCTCGAGCACGTCGGTCGGCTCGACCGCGATCCGGCCGGCGATCTTGACGGGCATCCCCTCGACCCAGGCATCGTCGAGGTGGCGGACGCCGGACTGGCCCTTGACCAGGGCGTCCCAGGTGGACGACACGTCGCCACCGACCGGGGAGGTCGTCCCCAGGCCGGTGACGACGACACGCTTGACAGACATGGTGGGTCCTTGCGAGTGGTTGACGGAAACGGTGGGTGTGACCGGCTGCTGCCGGTCTCAGCCCTGGGCGTTCTCGATGAAGGAGACGGCGTCGCCGACGGTCTTGAGGTTCTTCACCTCGTCGTCGGGGATGGACACGCCGAACTTCTCCTCGGCGGCCACGACGACCTCGACCATGGAGAGGGAGTCGACATCGAGGTCGTCGACGAAGGACTTGTCGAGCTGGACGTCCTCGACGGGGATACCCGCGACCTCGTTGACGATCTCGGCGAGGTCGGCGCGGATCTCTTCGGTGGTGGCCATGGCCAGGTGTTTCCTTTCGGTTGGGTGTGATGGAGCGTCGATCACGGCACGATGATGACCTGGGCGGCATACGCCAGGCCGGCGCCGAACGCGATCAGCAGCGCGGTGTCGCCGCTGCGTGCCTGCCCCTCGTCGATCATCCGATCGAGGGCCAGGGGAACCGAGGCTGCCGAGGTGTTGCCCTGCTCGGCGATGTCACGGGCGATCTTGACCCGCTCGGGGAG
Source organism: Nocardioidaceae bacterium (assembly GCA_033854915.1). Lineage (GTDB taxonomy): Bacteria > Actinomycetota > Actinomycetes > Propionibacteriales > Nocardioidaceae > Nocardioides. The sequence goes on along the minus strand of JAWWPM010000402.1, from coordinate 6,628 downwards.
CTTCATGGCCCGGGCCATGGCATCGATGATCCGCATGTTGGCCTGGTGGGGCACGAACACGTCGAGGTCGTCGGGGGTGATGCCGGCCCGGTCGAGCGCCTGGTGGGCGACCTTGGCCATCGTGAACGATGCCCAGCGGAAGACCGGGTTGCCCTGCATGGTCAGGTGCGGCATCACCGGCGCGTCGGCGGCCAGCGCGTCGCGCCAGTCCTCGTCCTGGCGGATCAGGTCGAACTGCTCGCCGTCCGAGCCCCAGACCACCGGGCCGATGCCGGGGGTGTCGCTGGGGCCGACCACCGCGGCCCCCGCGCCGTCGGCGAAGATGAACGCCGTACCGCGGTCGGTGGAGTCGGTGAGGTCCGAGAGCCGCTCGACGCCGATCACCAGGACGTGCCCGGCGCCCCCGCCGCGCACCATCTGGTCGGCCAGGGCGAGCCCGTGGCAGAAGCCGGCGCAGGCCGCCGAGATGTCGAAGGCCGCCGCCTGGTCGGTGCCCAGCTCGTAGGCGATCGCGGTCGCGATCGCAGGCGTCTGCAGCAGGTGGGTGACCGTCGCCACGATCACGCAGTCGATCTGCTCGGCCGCCACGCCGGCGTGCTCGAGCGCCGCCCGCGAGGCGGCGACCGACATCATCTGCACGGTCTCCTCGGGGGTGGCGAAGCGCCGCTGCTTGATCCCGGAGCGCTGCTGGATCCACTCGTCGCTGGAGTCGATCGCGTCGACGATGTCGGCGTTGGGCACGATCAGCGACGGGCGGTAGCTGCCGATCCCGAGCACCGCGGAGTACGGCGAGCCGGTGGCGGGGGCGATGGCGGCCATCAGGCGGCTCCCTCGGGGTGAAGGCGGACCAGGGGCTGTCCGGGTGAGACCAGGTCGCCGTCCTCGACCAGCCACTCGACCACCTGGCCGCCGTGCGGGGCGAAGATGGCCGTGCGGTCGCGCGAGCTGGCGACGTCACCCAGGATGGCACCGGGGGCGAGGATCCCGACCTCGGCCGCCTCGGGTGCGCGGTGGAAGGTGCCCTTCATCGGGGAGACGACCATCATCCAGGTCGGCGTGGTCTCGATCATCGAGGCCTCGCCGTGCTTGGCGCAGAACGCGCGGGCGTCGTCGAGCTGCTCGGGACCCTTCAACGCGAAGGTCTCCACGCCCGGGAGCGCGCGCTTGGCGATGCCGACCAGCGTGCCCGCGGGCGGCATCTCGAGGATGCCGGTGACGCCGAGGTCGCTCATCGTCTCCATGCAGAGGTCCCAGCGCACCGGCCGGGCGATCTGGCCGACGATCCGGGCGATCACGTCGCGGCCGTCGTGGATGACCTGGCCGTCGCGGTTGGAGATGACCGGTGTGCGCGGGTCGTGGGTGGAGACCGAGCGGGCCAGGGTGGCCATGCGGTTCACAGCCGGGGCCATGTGATCGGTGTGGAAGGCACCCGCCACGCTGAGCGGGATCAGCCGGGCCTTGGCCGGCGGGTTGTCCGCCAGTGACGCGAGCTGATCGAGGGTGCCGGCCGCGACGACCTGGCCCGGCCCGTTGTCGTTGGCGGCGGTGAGGCCCTGCGCCTCGAGAGCGGCCTGCACCTCGTCACGGTCGCCGCCGAGGACGGCGGTCATCCCGGTCGGAGTGACCGCGGAGGCCTCGGCCATCGCGTTGCCCCGCTCGCGCACCAGCACCATCGCTTGCTCGGCGGTGATGACCCGGGCGCCCGCTGCGGCGGCGATCTCGCCAACGCTGTGGCCCGCGACGGCACCGATCTGGCTGAACGCGTCTGCCGGATGGGGAAACAGCTCGAGCGCGGCGATCAGACCGGTGGCGACCAGCAGCGGCTGCGCGATCTTGGTGTCGCGGATGGTCTCGGCGTCGGCCTCGGTGCCGTAGTGGGCCAGGTCGAGGTCGGCCACGGTCGAGAGCCACTCGAAGCGGCTGGCGAAGGTGGTGTCCTCGAGCCAGGGCGAGAGGAATCCGGGAGTCTGGGCTCCCTGACCGGGAGCGACGATGACGAGCACGGCTCCAGCCTTGCGGGTCGGAGGGGCCCGATGCGCCTCAGGCGCGCACGAAACTCACCCGACGGACTTTGTAGGATTCCTACAACTATTCGCCGGTCGCTCGGGGTGACTGCCGACCCAGGACCAGCGCCAGCTGCAGGGTCAGGGCGTCGCGCGGGTCGGTGGCCGCGAGCCCGGTCAGGTCGGAGGCCTGGCGCAAGCGGTAGCGCACGGTGTTGGGGTGCACGAACAGCGCCCGCGCGGCCGCCTCGAGGGACTGGCCCTGCTGGAAGTACGCCGTCAGGGTGTCGATGAGCGTGCCCCTGGCCTGCCGCAGGGGCACGTAGATCTCCTCGACCAGGTGGCGCCGGGCATGGCCGTCCCCGGCCAGCACCCGCTCCGGGAGGAGGTCGTCGGTGGACACCGGGCGCGGGGCGTCGGGCCAGCCGGTCGCGGCCCGCAGGCCCGACAGCGCGGCGCGGGCAGAAGCGTGTCCGCTGTTGAGGTCGTCGGCCCGAGGACCGACCACCACCGGGCCGTCGCCGAAGAAGCGGACCACGGCAGCGGCCGCCTCGTCCGCGTCCTCGACGCCTCCCAGGATCACCACGAGGCGATCGCCCTGGGTGGCGCACAGGGCGTCCATGCCCTTGCCGCGGGCAGCACGTCGTACCTCCTCGAAGAGGTCGGGCGAGCGGGGCGAGGGTACGGCGCCGAGGACCACGGTCACACCCTCGCGCTGGGCCCAGCCCAGGGCGCTGGCCCGCGACTGGACGGCCTCGTCGGCCTCGGCCCGGAGCACGGAGTCCACGACCAGGGCCTCGAGCCGCGCGTCCCAGGCGCCGCGCGCCTCGGCGGCCCGGGCGTAGACCTCGGCGGTCGCGAAGGCGACCTCCCGGGCGTAACGGAGCACGGCCGCATGGACCGCGGGTGCGTCGGCGGGGTCGACGATCTCGTCCACGTGGGACTCCACGACCTCGATCCCCAGGCGGACCAGGTCCACCGTCTGGCCCAGCGTGATCACCCCGGTCAGCGTGCGCGGCGCGGCCCCGAACACGGCCGCCGCGGTGTCGCCTGGACTGGCGTCGTCGTCGTCGAGCCGGAACCAGTCCACAAAGCCCTTCATGCCGGCCTGGAGGATCTGGCCGACCCACGCTCGGCTCTCGGCGCTCAGGTCCGCGAACCACGGCATGTCGGTGAGCATCCGCGACATGGCGGCGCTGCTCAGGGTTCCGGTGGCGCGGACCAGGGCCAGCGCCGCGCGCTCACGTGAGCCGCCACCGGGCGTGGGGAGGGCTCGGACGGGGGCGGACACGTCTCGACCCTAGTGAGCCGTGCGTGCGGTGTCACCGATCGACCGCCTGCTTGCGAAATCCCCTGTGAATACAGGGTTTCCGTCTTACCTACGGAGGGTACGTCTGGTTGAATCCTGCAGGACCCCGACCAGGAGGCTCACTGCCCCATGAGGCGCCAGCATCGCGTGCAGCACGTCACGATCCACGGCTACCGTCGCGCCTACGTGAAGGCGGGGTCGGGTCCGGCGCTGCTCCTGCTGCACGGCCTCGGCTGCGACCACACCACCTGGCTGCCGGTGATCGACGCCCTCGCCCGGCGCTACACCGTGATCGCGCCGGACCTGCTCGGCCACGGGGGGTCGGACAAGCCCCGCGCCGACTACAGCGTCGGCGGTTTCGCGAACGGGATGCGCGACCTGCTCACCGTGCTCGGTGTGGACAAGGCCACCGTGGTGGGGCACAGCTTCGGCGGGGGCGTGGCGATGCAGTTCGCCTACCAGTTCCCCGAGCGGACCGAGCGCCTGGTGCTGGTGGGGTCCGGTGGCCTCGGCCCCGAGGTGTCTGCGGCGATCCGGGCGATCACCACGACCGGCTTCTACCAGGTGATGGGGCTGCTCACCCTGCCCGGCGTGCGTCAGGTCGGCATGGCGGGACTGCGCGCCCTGTCGCGGACCGGCATCAAGGAGTTCCGCGACTTCGACGAGGTCGCCGGCATCTACGAGTCGTTCCGAGACCCGGCCGGGCGTGCGGCGATCCGGCACGTCGTGCGTGCCGTCGTCGACTGGCAGGGCCAGATCGTGACCATGGCCGACCGCGCCTACCTCACCCAGGCGATGCCCATGTGCGTGATCTGGGGCGAGGACGACCGGGTGATCCCGGTCAGCCACGCCGCCCACGCTGCCGGGCTGGCCCCCGCGGCCCGGATCGAGCTGATCCCCGACGCCGGTCACTTCCCGCACAAGGACCATCCGCAGCGGTTCGTGAAGATCCTCAACGACTTCATCGGCTCCACCCAGCCCGCGTCGTACTCCCGGGCCCGCTGGCGCCGGCTCCTCGAGCGCGGTGCCGATGCGCCGGCACCGCTGGCCGCGGTCGCGGACCTCGAGGCCTCGGGGGCCTGAGGGTCGGGAGTGCTCCCGGGCCGCACACAGGCCCCTCGCCGAGCCGCACCTCAGGCGTCGCCGCCCTCCTGCTTGACGCCGGAGACCGCAGTGGGGTCGTCGATCCGGTAGTGGTCGAGGGCCTTCTGCACGGTGTCACGACCGACCCGGCCCTCCGTGGCGAGCGCGGAGAGAGCCTGGCAGACCACCGACTCGGCGTCGATCTTGAAGAAGCGCCGCGCGGCCGGCCGGGTGTCGGCGAAGCCGAACCCGTCGGCGCCGAGGGCGTGGAAGCCCTGGGGCACCCAGCGGGCCAGCTGCTGGGGTACGGCGCGCATGTAGTCGCTGACCGCCACCACCGGGCCGGCGGCGTCCTTGAGCTTGTCGGTGAGGTACGGCGTGCGCGGCTCGTCGAGTGGGTGCATGAGGTTCCACTCCTCGGTGGCCAGCGCCTCGCGGGACAGCTCGTTCCAGGAGGTCACCGACCACAGCTCGGCCGCCACACCCCAGTCGTCGGCCAGCAGCTGCTGGGCGCGCTGGATCCACGGCACCCCGACCCCACTGGCGAACAGCTGCACCCGGGGCGCGTCCTCGGGCAGCCCGCCCGGGGCATCTGCCAGCCGGTAGAGGCCGCGCAGCAGGCCCTCGACGTCGAGGTCGTCGGGCTGCACCGGCATCGAGATCGGCTCGTTGTAGACGGTGAGGTAGTAGATGACGTCCTCGCCGTGCGGGTGCGCCTCGCTGGAGCCGTACATCCGCCGCATGCCGTCCTGCACGATGTGTGCGATCTCGTAGGCGAACGCCGGGTCGTAGTGCACGACGGCGGGGTTGGTCAGCGCCATCAGGGGCGAGTGACCGTCCGCGTGCTGGAGCCCCTCGCCGGTCAGCGTCGTCCGGCCCGCGGTGGCGCCGATCAGGAAGCCCCGGGCCAGCTGGTCGGCCATCGCCCAGATCGAGTCGGCGGTGCGCTGGAAGCCGAACATCGAGTAGAAGATGTAGAACGGGATCATCGGCTCGCCGTGCGTCGAGTACGACGACCCGGCCGCGGTCGCGGACGCGACGCAGCCGGCCTCGGAGATGCCCTCGTGGAGCATCTGCCCTTGCGGCGACTCCTTCCAGGCGAGCAGCAGCTTGCGGTCGACCGACTCGTACTGCTGCCCGGCGGGGTTGTAGATCTTCGCCGAGCTGAACATCGAGTCCATGCCGAACGTGCGGTACTCGTCGGGGGCGATGGGCACGATCCGCCGGCCGATCTCGGGGTCCTTCATCAGGTCCTTGAGCAGCCGGACGAACGCCATCGTGGTGGCGATCTTCTGCTTGCCCGAGCCCTGCTTGAGCTCGTCGTACGTCGTGTCGCCGGGCAGCGTGACCGACACCGGCTGGACGCGCCGCATGGGCACGCCGCCACCGAGCGCCTTGCGCCGGTCGCGGAGATACTCGAGCACCTCTGAGCCCTCGCCGGGGTGGTAGAACGGCGCCGAGCCGTCGAACTCGTAGTGCTCGTCGATCTCCTTGTCGGAGATCGGCAGCTCCAGCCGGTCGCGGAACGCCTTCAGGGTCGGGGCGTTGAGCTTCTTCATCTGGTGGGTGGCGTTCTTGCCCTCGAGAGCGTCGATCGTCCAGCCCTTGACGGTGTGGGCCAGGATCACGGTCGGCTGCCCGACGTGCTTGGCGGCCGCGTCGAACGCGGCGTACACCTTGCGGTAGTCGTGGCCACCGCGCGGCAGCAGCTCGATGTCGGTGTCGGACATGCCCTCGACCATCTTGCGCAGCCGGGCGTCCGCGCCGAAGAAGTGCTCGCGGATGTAGGCGCCCGACTCCACCGAGTAGGTCTGGAACTGACCGTCGGGGGTCCGGTTCATCTGGTTGACCAGGGCGCCGTCGACGTCCTGGGCGAGCAGGGGGTCCCACTCGCGGCCCCAGACGACCTTGATCACGTTCCAGCCGGCGCCGCGGAAGTAGGACTCCAGCTCCTGGATGATCTTGCCATCGCCCCGGACCGGCCCGTCGAGCTGCTGGAGGTTGCAGTTGATGACGAAGGTGAGGTTGTCGAGCTCCTCGCGGGCGGCCAGGCCGATCGCACCGAGCGACTCGGGCTCGCCCATCTCGCCGTCACCGAGGAACGCGTAGACCTGCTGGTCGCTGGTGTCCTTGATGCCGCGGTTGTGCAGGTAGCGGTTGAAGCGCGCCTGGTAGATGGAGTTCAGCGCGGCCAGGCCCATCGAGACCGTCGGGAACTCCCAGAAGTCCGGCA
>JAWWPM010000401.1:0-3110 GCA_033854915.1 Nocardioidaceae bacterium | reverse complement strand
GATCGCGCGGTCGGCCCTGTTCGTCGCGGCCGCCGTGTTCGCGGGCGGCCGGCAGGTGCTCGAGCAGCGCGAGTTCCTCGACGGCGCCGTGATCGCGGTGCTGGTGCTGGTCGCGGGCGGCGTCTTCGGGTTCGCGTCGTGGTACCGCACGCGGTTCCGGATCACCCACACCGAGCTGCGGATCGACACCGGGGTGTTCGTGCGTCGCTCGCGCCGGGTCCGGCTCGACCGGATCCTCGAGATCGGGATCAGCCAGCCGTTCGCGGCCCGGTTGCTGGGGCTGGCCGAGTGCAAGATCGAGACCGCGACGGCGGAGTCCGAGGTGTCGCTGGCCTACCTGTCGCTCCCCGAGGCCCACGAGGTGCGCCGGGTGCTGCTCGAGCAGCGCACGGGGTCCGCGACGGACGACGCTCCAGCCGGGCCGACGGCTCCCGTCGTGCCGCGGGCGGAGCCGCGGCTGCTGGTGCGGGTGCCGCTGACCTGGCAGCTCAAGGGCCTGCTCGCGAGCGGCGAGACCGTGGCGTTCGTGGTCTTCGCCATCGTCGTGCTGGTGATGCTGGTCGCCGGCCTGCCGGTCGGGGCGTTCGGGATCGGGCTGGCGACGATCGGCGGCTCCGCGCTGTCGCTGGGGCGCAAGCTGGTCGGCTGGTGGGACTGGACGATCTCCGTGGTGCCGACCGGGATGCAGGTGCGGCACGGGATGTTCAGCCTGAGCACCCGCACGTTCAACGTCGAGCGGCTGACCGGGGTCCGGGTGGTCGAGAGCCTGCTGCAGCGCCCGGTCGGCCTGGCCCGGCTGGAGGTCTCCGTGGCCGGCGGTGCACTGCGCGACGGCCACGACGACGAGGGCAGCGGGCTGGCGCTCCCGGTCGGGCCGCGGGACCTGGTCTGGCGGCTGGCGGCCGACCTCGTCGGCGAGCTCCCCGAGTCGGTGGTGGTGACCGGGCCGCCGAGACGGGCGTCGTGGCTGCGCCCGCTGTCCCGGCCCTGGCTCGGCTTCGGCATGGACGACCGGCTGGTGGTGTCGCGCTCCGGCTTCTTCTCCCGTCGTACCGACCTCGTGCCGCTGGCCCGCGTGCAGTCCCTGCGCCTGGTGCAGGGCCCGATCCAGCGCCGGCTGCGCCTCGCGTCGGTGCACGCCGACAGCCCGGTCGGCGTCGTGCACGCGCAGGGACCGCACCGCGAGCCCGCCGAGGCCCGCCGCCTGGTCGAGGAGGGCGTCGAGCGCGCCCGCCTGGCCCGGATGCCCCGCTCGGCCCTCTGACCACCCCGGCTCCTGTGACGCGCACCACCTCGACGGGCGCTATCGCCGGTCTCGGGTGCGGCGTTACGCTCGTGTAGCACTGTTCAGGACGTCTGGTACCCACCCGGGACTGGAACGGAAGGCATGTGACATGACCCGAATCGGGGTTGTCGGCGCTGGTCGCGTCGGCGCCGTGCTCGCAGCGTCGCTGCGCGGCGCCGGACACGAGATCGTGGCCGCCGCCGGTGAGTCGACGGCGTCGCGCACCCGGATGGAGAACCTGCTGCCGGGCGTCCCGCGCAGGAAGCCGACCTCCGTCGCCAAGGCGTGCGACCTGCTGCTGCTCACGGTGCCCGACGACATGCTCGGCAACGTGGTCACCACGCTCGTCGGCGCGGGCGCGATCCGCCCCGGCCAGTACGTCGTGCACACCAGCGGCCGGCACGGCCTCGCGGTGCTGGAGCCCGCCCGCCGGATGGGTGCGCACGTGATCGCGATGCACCCGGCGATGACGTTCACCGGCACCGACGTGGACCTGCCGCGGCTCACGGGCTGCGTGTTCGGCGTCACCGCCGACGGGGACGACCGCGCGGTCGCCGAGACCCTGGTCAGCGACCTCGGCGGGATCGCCATGTTCGTGCCCGAGGACAAGCGCACGCTCTACCACGCGGGCCTGGCCCACGGTGCCAACCACCTGGTCACGCTGGTGGCCCAGGCGATGGAGCTCCTCTCCGCCTCGGGCGCCGAGGACCCCGCCGCGACCCTGCGCCCGCTGCTCACCGCGGCGCTCGACAACGCGCTCGCGGACGGCGACGCGGCGCTGACCGGCCCGATCGTCCGCGGCGACGTGCGCACGGTCGAGGCCCATCTGAAGGACATCGCGGCGCACGCGCCCGCCACGCTGCCGTCGTACGTCGCGCTGGCGCGGGCGACGGCCAACCGGGCCGTCCTCGACGGCCGGCTGCTGCCGATCCGGCGCAACCGGCTGATGCAGATCCTCGACCGGGCCGAGGCGGCCGTCGAGTCCACCGACGCGCGGCGATGACAGCCACGCTCACCCTCGCGCACACCCGTGCCGAGCTGGCCGAGGCGCTGCGTGCGCGTGGGGGTCCGGTCGGGTTCGTGCCGACGATGGGTGCCCTGCACGCGGGCCACGCGTCCCTGCTGCGTACGGCGCGCGCCGCCGTTGGCCCGGACGCACCGGTGGTCGCGTCGATCTTCGTGAACCCGATGCAGTTCGCTCCTGGTGAGGACCTCGACCGCTACCCCCGCACGCTCGAGGCCGACCTGGAGACCTGCGCCGCCGAGGGCGTCGACCTGGTGTTCGTGCCGTCCGTCGACGAGGTCTACCCCGGCGGCGACCCCCAGGTGACCGTCGACCCGGGTCCGCTGGCCACCGAGCTCGAAGGGGCGTCGCGACCGACCCACTTCCACGGCGTCCTGACCGTGGTCGCCAAGCTGTTCGGCCTGGTCCGCCCCGACGTCGCCGTGTTCGGCGAGAAGGACTACCAGCAGCTCGCGCTGATCCGTCGGATGGTCAACGACCTCTGCCTCGGCGTGGACGTGGTCGGTGCGCCGACCGTCCGCGAGCCCGACGGGCTGGCGCTGTCCTCGCGCAACCGCTACCTCGACCCGGCCGGCCGCCGCCGAGCGCTGGCCCTGTCCGGTGCCCTGTTCGCCGCCCGCGACGTGGCCGCCGACGGTGCCGGACCGGCCCTGGCCGCGGCCAGGGCCGTGCTCGAGGAGGTCGACGTCGACTACCTCGCGCTGCGCGCGCCCGACCTGGGCCCGGCGCCGGTCGCGGGCGAGGCCAGGCTCCTGGTCGCCGCCCGGGTCGGCGGCACCCGACTGATCGACAACGTCGCCC
>JAWWPM010000400.1:0-3676 GCA_033854915.1 Nocardioidaceae bacterium | reverse complement strand
CGTGCTCACCGCGGCCGACGTCGAGGAGGTCCGATCCGCCGCCACCAACGACGTGCGCGCCGCGGCCCGTCGCGCCAACGCCGCCCCCGACGCCAACCCCGACGACCTGCTCGACGCGGTCTTCGCGACCGCCGCAAGGAGCTCTTGATGACGACCCAGACGACCCAGACAGCCCAGGCGCCGGCCGACCAGCCCCGCGTGCTGACCTACTCCGAGGCGATCCGCGAGGCGATCGGCGAGGCGATGACCGCCGACGAGCGCGTGTTCATGCTCGGTGAGGACATCGGCGTGTACGGCGGCGCGTTCGGCGTCTCCGGCGACCTCTACCACCGCTTCGGCCCGGAGCGGATCCGGGACACCCCGATCTCGGAGCTCGGGATCGTCGGCGCCGCGGTCGGCGCCGCCCTCGCCGGCATGCGCCCCATCGTGGAGATCCAGTTCTCCGACTTCACCTGCCAGGCGATGGACCAGATCGTCAACCAGGCGGCCAAGATCCACTTCATGCTCGGCGGTGCCGCGCAGGTGCCGCTGGTCCTGCGGGCGCCGCTCGGCTCCGGCACCGGCGCGGCCGCCCAGCACTCGCAGAGCCTGGAGGCGTGGTTCGCCCACGTGCCGGGGCTCAAGGTCGTGATGCCGGCCACCGCGGCCGACGCCAAGGGACTGCTGCTGTCCGCGATCGACGACCCCAACCCGGTGATCGTGCTCGAGCACAAGCTGCTCTACCGGACGTCGGGCCCGGTGCCCGAGGACGCCGTACGCGTGCCCCTCGGCAAGACCGCCGTGCACCGGCAGGGCAGGGACCTCACCATCGTGGCGACCGGGATCATGGTCAGCCGCTCGCTCGAGGCCGCCGAGACCCTCGCCGAGCACGGCGTCGAGGTGTCCGTGCTCGACCCGCGCACGCTGAGCCCGCTCGACGACGCCCCGATCCTCGAGGACGTGTCCCGCACGGGGCGGGCGCTGCTGGTGCAGGAGGCGCCCGGCCACGTCGGCTACACCGCCGAGATCGCGGCCCGGATCACCGAGTCGCCGACCATCTACCGGCTGCTCGCGCCGATCCGCCGGCTCAGCGGTCTCAACGCCCCGATCCCCTACGCCCCGCAGCTCGAGACCGCCTCCGTCCCCCAGGTCGCCGACATCGTCGAGGCGGCCCTGACCCTGATCAAGGAGTCGTAATGCTCACCCCACCCGATTCCCCGGTGGCCTCGCTGCGCTCGGGCGCGGTGCAATCGATCGGGGACCCCGAATGACGCGGCTCGCGATCCGGATGCCCAAGATGTCGATGACCATGACCGAGGGCGAGGTCTCCACCTGGATGGTCAAGGTCGGCGACGAGGTCGCCAACGGCGACGTGGTCTGCGAGGTGATGACCGACAAGGTCGACATGGACGTCGAGAGCACGGTCGCCGGCACGCTCGTCGAGATCGTGGTCGAGTCCGGGATGGTCGCCGTCGGCGAGCCGATCGGCTGGGTCGAGGGCGAGGACGACGGCGGTGGCTTCGGCGACCTGCTGACCGCTCCCGACGCCACCGACGCCGGACCCGTCGCGGACCTCCCGGCCGAGCCGGAACCGGCCCCCGAGCCGGAGCGGGAGCCCGAGCCGACGGGCGGCAGCGCCATCGTGCCCGCCGTACCGCGGGCCCGCGGCCTGGCCCGCGAGCGCGGCATCGACCTCGCCACGGTCACCCCCACCGGGCCCGACGGACTGGTGCGCGTGCCCGACGTCGAAGCGCTGGCGCCCGCACCCGTGGCTCCGGCTCCGGCCCCGGCTCCAGCAGCGGCTCCAGCACCCGCTCACGCGGCGACGGCGCCGGCTCCGGCAGCGGGCAAGCAGCGGGACAGGCGCGCCGCGATCCGGGCGGTCGTCGCCCGGACGATGACCCCGAGCGCCGCGATCCCGCAGTTCACGGTCTGGCGCGAGCTGCACCTGGACGCCGCCAACGAGGTGCGCAACGGCCTGTCCTGGACCACCGTCCTGCTGCGGACGTACGCCGCGTCCCTGCGCGAGGTGCCCGAGCTGCTGAGCCGCTGGGAGGACGACCGCGCCTCCGAGGCCGGGCCACCCGCGATCGCGCTGGCGGTCGCCACCGACCGCGGGCTGATGGTGCCGACGTTCAACGAGCCCGACCTCGGCTCCGCCGCCGACGTCGACGCCGAGATCCGGGAGGTGGTCGCGGCGGTGCAGAAGGGCCGGCTCGACCGCGCCTACCTGGGCCTCGCGAACGGCTCGCTCTCCAACCTCGGCGGACTGGGCGTCGACCGCTTCCAGGCGCTGCTCACGCCGCCCCAGGGCAGCGTGCTGAGCCTGGGCTCGATCAAGCGCCGGCCGGTCGCCGTCCCCGGCGGCGTGGGCACGGCGCTCACCGTCGAGGCCGGTCTGACGGTCGACCACCGGGTGGCCGACGGCGTCCACGCGGCCCAGCTGCTGGACCGGATGGCCCAGCGGCTCGCCCAGGGACCGGCAGCCACCGCAGATAGCGGTCCAGCCACCCCTTGACGTGACCGGGGTCACACCCTTAGACATATCCCCAGAACGTTTGTGAGCACTCTTACGCACGGAGGTGACAATGCCGAACCCCCGCGATCCCGCGACCCTGATGGCAGCCGCTCGCCTCTACTACCTGGAGGGGCAGTCGCAGGCCGACATCGCCACCCGGATGGGGACCAGCCGGTCCAACGTGTCCCGGATGCTCACCGAGGCCCAGAAGCAGGGCATCGTCGAGATCCGGATCAACGACCCGGCCGGCCGGGTCGGTGACCTCGAGGACGAGCTGCGCAGCGTGTTCGGGCTCCGCGAGGTGCGGGTCGCCCACGCCGGGCTCGTCGCCGGACTCCGGATGGAGGACCAGGTCGGGGTCCAGGCCTCCCGGCTGCTGCTGGAGAACCTCAAGGACTCGATGACGGTCGCGCTGTCGTGGGGACACGCCCTGCAGGCGATGGTCTACGCGACCACCTCCGACCAGGAGCTGCACCGGATCTCGCTGGTGCAGCTGGTCGGCGGCCTCTCGTCGATCAGCAACGAGATCAGCGGCCAGGAGCTGGTCCGCGAGCTGGCGGTGCGGCTCAACGCGTCCTACCGCTTCCTGCACGCTCCTGCCACGTTCGAGACCAGCGCCTCCCGGGACGCCCTGCTCGCCGAGCCGTCGATCGCCGACACGCTCGCCGAGGCCGGCCGGGCCGACATGGCCCTGGTCGGGATCGGGACCCCCGCGCACGGCTCGTCGTCGGCGATCCTGAACTCGCTCAACCTGACCGAGGCCGAGCGCCAGGACTTCTGGGCCGCCGAGCCGGTCGGCGACATCGCGGCGCGCTACTACAACGCCGCCGGGCAGCCGATCCACGGTGCGGCCGACGAGCGGATCCTCGGGATCGCGCTCGAGGACCTGGTCGGCATCCCGCACGTGGTCGGCCTGGCCCACGGCCGGGCCAAGGCATCGGGTGTGCTCGGCGCCCTGCGCGGCCACCTCATCGACTCGCTGGTGTGCGACGAGACGCTCGCCCGCAGCCTGCTCAGCGATGCCCGCACCGCGGGCGAGACCGGAGGTAAGTGAGATGTACCCGATCATGTGGCTGCTGGTGGCCGTGGTGGCCGGCTGGATCGTGCAGCTGTACGTCACCTTCCAGCAGTCGATGGCCTACAACACCCAGGTCCGCAAGATGCAGGGCCACGGCACCG
>JAWWPM010000399.1:0-4327 GCA_033854915.1 Nocardioidaceae bacterium | reverse complement strand
TCACCCAGAAGTCCGCGACCCGGTCGCAGCCAGTGACCGGTTGACCAGGCGAAAGTCCTGGACCGACGGTCAAAGTCCGGATGAGAAGCGCACGCAGGGTGAGAGGGACCGCAACGTCCCGGTGGTTGAGCGAAGTCGAGACCACACCGCCCCGTTTGCCCCGGAGTCCGCGACGAGGACACGAGGGGCAGCGATGCAGTTCAGCGAGGTGGAGCAGGCGGCCATGCGTCGCGCCCTCGCGCTGGCCGTCACCGACGGCGTACCGCTCGGGCCCAACCCGCGGGTCGGCTGCGTGCTGCTGGACGCCGAGGGGCGCACCGTCGCGGAGGGCCACCACCGGGGTGCGGGCAGCCCGCACGCCGAGGCCGACGCGCTGGCGCAGGCGGGCGAGGCCGCGCGCGGTGCCACTGCCGTGGTCACCCTCGAGCCGTGCAACCACACGGGTCGTACCGGTCCGTGCGCGCGGGCCCTGGTCGACGCCGGGGTACGCCGGGTGGTCGTCGCCCAGCGCGACACCAACCCGGTGGCGACCGGCGGGGTCGACACGCTGCGCGCGGCCGGGGTCGAGGTCGTGACCGGCCTGCTCGCCGAACAGGCGCGGGCGGTCAACCGGGTCTGGACGTTCGCCGTGGAGCACGGTCGTCCGTTCGTCACCTGGAAGTTCGCCAGCACGCTCGACGGCCGCAGCGCCGCTGCGGACGGCACGAGCCGCTGGGTCTCGAGCCGGGCGGCCCGCCGCGACATGCACCGTCTGCGGGCGCTGTGCGACACCATGCTGGTCGGCACCAACACCGTGGCCGTCGACAACCCGCTGCTGACCGTCCGCGATGACGACGACCAACCGTTGCCGCGGCAGCCGCTCCGCGTGGTGATGGGGGAGCGGGTCCTCGACCCGGCGCACCGGGTCTTCGGCCCCGAGGCCGAGACCCTGCACCTGCACACGCGGAACCCCGAGGCGGCGCTGAAGGAGCTGTTCTCCCGCGACCGCCAGCACGTCTTCCTCGAGGGCGGTCCGACACTGGCCGCAGCCTTCGTACGAGCGGGCCTGGTCGACGAGGTGGTGGCCTACGTCGCCCCGATGCTGCTCGGCGCGGGACGCAACGCGGTCGCCGACCTGGGCATCACCACGATCTCCGACGCGTTGCACCTGACCGTGACCGACGTGACCGTGCTCCCACCAGTGAACGAGACCGACGACACCGACGTCCGCATCACCCTGAGAAGGAGCTGACATGTTCACCGGCATCGTGGAGGAGCTCGGCACCGTCGAGGCGATCGAGCCGCAGGGCGACGCCATGCGGCTCTCCATCCGCGCGACCACCGTGCTCGACGACGTACACCTCGGCGACTCGATCTCGGTCAACGGCTGCTGCCTGACCGTCACCGCGACCCTGGCGGACGTCTGGACCGCCGACGTCATGCAGGAGACGCTCGACAAGACCTCGCTGCTCGGCGCCGGCCCCGGAGACCGGGTCAACCTCGAGCGCGCCGTCACCGCCGGCACCCGGCTGGGCGGTCACATCGTCCAGGGCCACGTCGACGGCGTCGGGACGGTGGTCCGCCGTACCCCCAGCGAGCACTGGGAGATCGTCGAGATCTCGCTACCCGCCGCCCTGTCCCGCTACCTCGTCGACAAGGGCTCGATCACCGTGGACGGCGTGAGCCTGACGGTGGTCGACGCCGGCGCCGACAGCTTCACGGTCAGCCTGATCCCGGAGACCCTTGCCCGCACCACGCTCGGCTTCCGGGCACCCGGAGACCGGGTGAACCTCGAGGTCGACGTCATCGCCAAGTACGTCGAGCGTCTGCTCGCCCACCGCACCCCCGAAGGATCCACCACATGAGCATCCACGAGCTCTACAACTCCGGCCTGGACTTCTCCGGCCACCACATCACCTGGCGCGAGATCGTCGGCAACGCCTTCGGGTTCGCCTCCGCGATCGGCGGGCTGCGGCGCCGCGTCTGGGCCTGGCCGGTGGGCATCGTCGGCAACGTGCTGCTCTTCAGCGTGTTCATCGCCGCGACGTTCGACGCCAGCCAGTCGCAGCCGCCGCTCTTCGGCCAGGCGGGTCGACAGGTGTTCTTCGTGATCACGAGTGTCTACGGCTGGTGGCGCTGGCGGCAGGTGAAGGCGAGCCGGGCGGCGGATGCGCCGGCCATCACCCCGCGCTGGGCGACCGGGGCCGAGCGGCTCGGCTACCTCCTGGTTGCCGCTGCAGGTGTCGTGGTCTTCCAGTGGCTGTTCAACGTGATCGGGGCCGGCTACCCGGCACCACGCTGGTACTACTGGTCGGATGCCTGGATCTTCGTCGGCTCGATGATCGCGACCTATGCGATGGCGCGCGGCTGGAACGACTTCTGGCTGGCCTGGATCGCCGTCGACCTGGTCGGCGTGCCGGTGCTGT
Source organism: Nocardioidaceae bacterium (assembly GCA_033854915.1). GTDB lineage: Bacteria > Actinomycetota > Actinomycetes > Propionibacteriales > Nocardioidaceae > Nocardioides. The sequence goes on along the minus strand of JAWWPM010000399.1, from coordinate 1,922 downwards.
GGCACTTCACCTACTACCCCTCGGCCATCCTGTTCATCGCCTACGGGGTCCTGGTGATCTGGGGCTTCGTGGTCTGGCTGCGTGCCAGCCGGCTCGAGGATCCCTCGCTGGTCGAGCGGAGTCGAGACCACCAGACGGCAGGAGACGTCGCATGACCACCCGTCTGGACTCCGTCGAGCGGGCCATCGCCGACATCGCGGCCGGCAAGGCCGTGGTCGTCGTCGACGACGAGGAGCGGGAGAACGAGGGCGACCTCATCTTCGCGGCCGCCAAGGCAACACCGGAGCTGATGGCGTTCACGATCCGCTACTCCAGCGGCGTGATCTGCGTGCCGATGCCGGCGCCCATGCTCGACCGGCTCGAGATCCCGCTGATGACGCCGCACAACCGCGACCGCATGCGTACGGCGTACACGCTCTCGGTCGACGCCCGCGACGGCGTCACCACCGGGATCAGCGCCGCCGACCGCGCCCACACCGCCCGGGTGCTCGCCGACTCGGCGACCGAGCCGTGGGACCTCACCCGACCCGGCCACGTCTTCCCGCTGCGCTATCGCGACGGCGGGGTGCTGGTGCGGCGCGGGCACACCGAGGCCGCCGTCGACCTGGCTCGCCTGGCCGGGCTCACCCCGGCCGGGGTGCTGGTCGAGGTCGTCAACGACGACGGCACCATGAAGCGCGCGCCCGAGCTCCGGGAGTTCGCCGACGAGCACGGCCTGGCGATGATCTCGATCGAGGACCTGGTCCGCTACCGCCACCGCACCGAGATGCTGGTGACTCGGGTGGCCGAGACCACGCTGCCGACGCAGTGGGGCGAGTTCACGGCGTACGGCTACCGGTCGACCATCGACGACTCCGAGCATCTCGCGCTGGTGTACGGCGACGTGCCCTCGAGCGGCGGCGCCGGTGAGTCGGTGCTGACCCGGGTGCACTCGGAGTGCCTGACTGGTGACGTCTTCGGCTCGCAGCGCTGCGACTGCGGACCCCAGCTCGACGAGGCGCTGGAACGTGTCGTCGAGGCCGGGCGCGGTGTCGTGGTCTACCTGCGCGGCCATGAGGGCCGCGGGATCGGGCTGGTGGCCAAGCTCCAGGCCTATGCCCTCCAGGACCACGGGCGCGACACGGTCGACGCCAACCTCGACCTGGGCCTGCCGGCGGACGCGCGGCACTACGGCGCCGCGACCCAGGTGCTCCGCGACCTGGGCGTCACCAGCGTCCGGCTGCTGACCAACAACCCCGACAAGTCCGAGAGCCTCGAGGACTTCGGGGTCCACGTGGAGGCACAGGTGCCGCTGACCCCCCGCCCCAACCGGCACAACCTGGCCTATCTGCGCACCAAGCGCGACCGGATGGGTCATCAGCTTCCCGACCTGTCGGCCGAGCCGACCCCCGGAGCCCGGCTGTGAGCGGCCACGGCGCACCGGACGTCGAGCCGGTCGACTGCAGCGACCTCCGGGTCGCCGTCGTGGCGGCGCTGTGGCACACCGAGGTGATGGACGGGCTGGTCGCCGGCGCCCGCCGGGCGCTGGCGGCATACTCCGTCTCCGACGCGGTCGTCGTCCGGGTGCCCGGCACCTTCGAGCTGCCGGTGGTGGCCGCCGAGCTGGCGCGGAGTCACGACGCGGTGGTCGCGCTCGGGGTGGTGGTCCGTGGCGGCACCCCGCACTTCGACTACGTCTGCTCGGCGGCCACCGACGGTCTGACCCGGGTCGCCCTCGATGCGGGCGTGCCGGTCGGCTTCGGTGTCCTCACCTGCGACGACGACGCCCAGGCGCTCGACCGTGCCGGGCTCGAGGGTTCGAGCGAGGACAAGGGCTACGAAGCCACCTCGGCCGCACTGCTCACCGCCCGCACCCTGGGGGAGCTGCGCGCGCGTTGAGCGCCGATGCTCCCGGTCCCCTCTTCGGATCCTGAGGTGGCCGG
>JAWWPM010000398.1:0-3282 GCA_033854915.1 Nocardioidaceae bacterium | reverse complement strand
CAGATCCTGCCCACCCCCGAGCACTTCGAGCAGGCCACGCAGCTGGTGACCGAGGAGTCGACGCGCGACTCGGTGGTAGCCGGCGATGACCCCGCCGACCACCTCAAGCAGATCCGGACCTACGCCGAAGCCGGCTTCGACGCCCTGCACATCGCGAACATGGGCCCGCACTATCTCGACATGATCCACTTCTACGGGGAGCGAGTCTTGCCGGAGCTTCGGGCCGACGCGCCGGGGTGATGCGAACCGGTGAGATCAGGCGTCGGGGCACATCTGACCGCGACCACGTTCCTCGGTCACGGCCGGGACCGCAGCGGACGTGTAGCGGGCCCCTCCAGCACGGCTCCGTCGGCGTCGAAGCGCGATCCGTGGAGGGGGCAGTCCCATGACCGCTCCGCGTCGTTCCAGGTCAGGGTGCCGCCGAGATGGGTGCACAGGGCGACGACCGCGCAGCGGCGGCCCTCGACGAGCGACTCGCCCACGGGCAGCGCGCCTTGACGTCCCACCCGGCCTTGGCCCTCGGTGGGGCGCGGTGGTGGGTGCAGCTCGGCACGGGCCAGCCCACCGACCAGGTGAGCCCCGACTGCCAGGTTGAGTCGGGCGATCTCCATGGCGCCGCTGGGCCGCGTGATCCTGCGCGAGATCGTCGTCTGCCACGGTGCCCGGTGTCCGTGGATCTGCTTGGTGATCGACAGTGCCGCTGCCACACCGTTGGTCAGCCCCCACTTGCCGTAGCCGGTGGCCAGGAACACGTGGCCACGGCCCCTGGGTAGCGCGCCCACGTAGGGCAACCCGTCGTGCGAGGAGTAGTCCTGCGCGGACCAGCTGTGAGTCTCCGTCGCACCAGGGAACCACCGGGCCGTCCAGTCGCGGAGCTGGTCGAGGTGTTCGATCGTCGGGGTGCTGCGACCGACGGTGTGCCCCTCCCCACCAACCAGCAGGAGCGGCCCGGCCGACGAGGGCGCGTCGCGGACCGAGCGCGTGGGGGAGCCCGCGGAAAGAAGCATCAGCTCCGGGGGGGCTGGGTGCCGGAAGGCCAGGGCGTAGGACCTCTGCGGCTCGACCTTGGCGAAGTAGAGACCGCGGTCGAGGACCGGGACGCCGGTTGCGAGCACGACGTTCTCGGCGGTGACTCGGGTGTCGTCGTCCAGCGTGAGGACAGGCGAGCCGGTCAGGCGAGCGGTGATCACCCGTCGCCCGGCGACCACCGTGCCGCCCTCACGACGGAGCTCTCGCACGAGCACCTCGAGGACGGCCATCGCATCCAGCTGCGCCTGGCCTTCAAGCGTCGTACCACCGGCGTTCGGGTAGGGCAGGTCGAGATCGTCGCGCCAGGACACGGGGAGCCCCAGATGCTGTGCGGCCTCGTGCTCGTCGCGTGCGCTGGTGAGAGAGCGGGAGTCGCCGGCGTAGGTGACGGCGGTACGCCGCTGATAGGGCACGTCGTGCTCGTCACAGAAGCGCAACAGCCAAGCCTGCCCCTCCCGGTTCGCCTCGACGTAGGCCGCAGCGACGTGTTCACTCTGGCGCGACAGGATCCGGGACAGGCGGGTGCCTTGCAGGAGGGAGATCTTGCCAGTGGTGTGTCCGGTCGTGCCCGCCCCCACGTCCCGGGCCTCCACCACCACGACATGGCGTCCCGATCGCGCCAGCAGCAGGGCGGTGACCACACCGGTGATGCCTGCCCCGACGACCACGTCGTCGTACCGGTCCGCCAGCTCCAGGTCGGTCTCGATGTGCGGTCGGTCCAGCCACAGTGAGCCCGAGGATGTGCCGGTGTGTGGGGAGGTCATGGTGGTTCGTACCCCGCCGTGCGAGCGGCACGCGCCTGCCTCTGGGAATCGAGCCGAGCACCCCTGATCCGCCGCAGGGGATCCGATTGCCCCGGCCGATGCTGGGTACGCGGTACGAGCACGCAAAACGGCCGGAAAGGACCTGAGATGAACGACGTCGTCGACCTGATCATCAACGACCATCGCGAGCTGCAGCGTCTGTTCGAGGTGCTGCGCAACGAGCCGGGGAAGCGTACGGCGATGGCGCCGGTGATGAGCACGCTGCTTTTCGCTCACAGCCGTGCCGAGGAGTCGGAGGTCTACCCGAAGGTGAAGGACGCCGGCGCCTCGGAGGATGTCGAGCACAGCCAGCAGGAGCACCTCGAGGCGGACCGGATCGCTGAGCGGCTGACCGCTCTCGATCCGGAGTCGCCGGAGTTCTCCGAGGTGCTCGAGGAGCTGATCCACGGTGTCACCCACCACATGGAGGAGGAAGAGGAGACGGTCTTGCCGCACATGCGTGACCGCATGGATTCCGACACCCTGGGCAAGCTGGGGGAGCGTTTCCTCGCCGCACGTGCCGAGCACCTCGGCGACCAGCCCGACGACATGACCAAGGCACAGCTGGAGCAGCAGGCCGAGAATGTCGACCTCAGTGGAGCCTCCGGCATGTCCAAGCAGGAGCTGAAGGAGGAGCTGGAGGCCCGGGCGGAGGAGTGATGGCAGGCAGGGAGCAGCGACCGGGTGCTTCACGCTGGGTGCCCAAGACCCTCGGTCCTGCGGCTCTTGCAAAGGGGGTCCAGCAATGCCGCGGCTGTGAGCTCTTCAAGAACGCGACTCAGGGCGTCCCCGGTGCGGGTGCGAGCGACGCCACTGTGATGCTGGTCGGCGAACAACCGGGCGACGCCGAGGACAAGAAGGGCGAGCCCTTCGTCGGACCTGCCGGGAAGCTCCTCCTGCGCGCTTTGGAGGAGTCGGGGATCGGGACGACCAGTGTGTTCCTCACTAACGCCGTCAAGCACTTCCGGTGGGACCCGGGCCGGGCGGGCAAGCGCATTCACAAGGGGCCGAGCAGGGTGCACGTCGCTGCTTGCTGGCCGTGGCTGGTGGCCGAGCTGGACACGGTGCGCCCGCGCGGCGTCGTGCTCCTTGGGGCGACCGCCGGTGCAGCGGTCTACGGACCCTCGTTCCGGGTTGGTGCCCGGCGCGGGCTCTCCCTCACCTGGCCGGACCAGGACCCTGCCCCCGAGTGGGTGCCGGAGTGGGTGGTGGCGACCGCGCATCCGGCGTCGGTCCTGAGGTCGCGCAACCGCGACGAGGACTACCGTCGGCTGGTCGCCGACCTCGGTGTCGTCTCCGAGCTGATCGGCTGACGTCATACGCTGCCCGTTGCCCGCGGGCGGCGGTTGGCCGCCGCCGCCGAGGCCCAAGCCGGCCATCGACGTCGAGATGCAGGGACCTGCGACGCGACATTCTGGGCATGTCGCCACCTGGATGGGGTACGGGACGG
>JAWWPM010000397.1:0-3193 GCA_033854915.1 Nocardioidaceae bacterium | reverse complement strand
CGCTCGTTGGCCTCGACGGTCGCGCCGGACACCGACACCACCCGCCGGGTGTCCGGGTCGACCAGGAGCAGCTCCTCCTCCATACCGACCTTGCGCACGCTCATCCGGATCCTCCCCAGCGGTCCACGGCCGTGCGGAAGTACGCAGCGGCCCTGGCCCGAGTCTGCTCGACCCGCTCGGCCGGCACCGCACCGGCGTCGTCGTACGGCGCGGCCAGCGCGAGCTCGTCCTCGACGAACCGACGGAGCACCGGCGGCACCTCACCGGAGCCGAGCTCCCGGGTGCGCGCCTTGGCCGCGACCAGCCGGTCCGCGGCCTCGACCACGTCGGCCGGTGGTTGCGACGAGGCGAGCAGCTCCTGGAGCCGCATCGGCGCCACGGCCGAGCCGGGATGCACCCGGAGCCAGCGGAGGGCGAGCGCCGGGCGGAGCGCGTAGAACACCTTCTTCAGCGACACCTCGCCGTCGTGGTCGAGCCACTGCTGGCGGCACACGTGCAGGTAGTGCCGGCCGACCGCGGCCGGCAGCCCGACCTCGTCGGCGAGCTCCAGCAGCCCGTCGCGGAAGTCGGGGTCGCCGCGGTAGACGATCGGCGACCGGAGCCACTCGACGACCGTCGCGTTGCCCTTGACCAGCAGCCCGAGCGCCTTGCGCAGGTCCCACCCGTTGACGTCGTAGGTCGTGTCCAGCGGCGTCTCGACCACGTCACGGGGCAGCCACGGCGTGAGGTAGTCGTCGCGCGGTCGCACGTAGAGGAACCGGCCGTCGTAGTCGCTGTCCGGCGACGGGAACCCCCATGCCCGGCTGCCACTCTCGATCGCCCAGGTGACGCGCACCCCGTGCTCGCGCTCGACGCCCGCGAGCCGCGCGTCGATCCCCGCGACCACCTCCGGGTCGAGCGAGTCGGGCACGGCGCGGATCACGCGGGCTTCCGTCACCCGCCGGAGGTTACGTCAGAAGCGAGCGGGCTCGCGGTACTCGCCCCACTCCTCGCGGAGCACGTCGCAGATCTCGCCGAGCGTGGCCTCGACCCGGCACGCCTCGAGCATGGCCGGGATCATGTTCTCGCCCGCACGGGCGGCCTCCAGCATCGCGGCCAGGGAGGCGTCGACTGTCGCCTGGTCGCGGGCGGACTTGCGGGCCGCGAGCTCGCGCACCTGGTCGACCTCCACCTCGTGGGAGACCCGCAGGATCTCCAGGGTGTGCGTGACGGAGTCCTTGTGGCAGTTGACCCCGACGACCTTCTTCTCCCCCTTCTCGAGGGCGACCTGGTACTGGAACGCGGCCTCGGCGATCTCGGACATGAACCAGCCGTCCTCGATGCCGCGCAGGATGCCGGCGGTCATCGGCCACACGGCACCTTCTGGGTTGCCGGTCGACGTCGCGATCTGGTCGCGCAGCCTCTCGGTGTCGCCGTGGGTGAGCGTGGAGCCCCCCATCGCCAGGATCTTGTCGAAGATCGCGTTGGCCTCGGCCTCGATCTGGTCGGTCAGTGCCTCCACGAACCACGAGCCGCCGAGCGGGTCGGCGACGTTGACCACGCCGGTCTCCTCCATGATCACCTGCTGCGTGCGCAGCGCGATCTCGGCTGCCTGCTCGCTCGGGAGCGCCAGTGTCTCGTCGAGGGCGTTGGTGTGCAGCGAGTTGGTGCCGCCGAGCACGCCGGCCAGTGCCTCGACCGCCGTACGTACGACGTTGTTGTACGGCTGCTGGGCGGTCAGGGACACCCCGGCCGTCTGGGTGTGGAACCGCAGCCACTGGGCCTTGTCGGTCTTCGCGCCGTAGACGTCACGCAGCCAGCGGGCCCAGATCCGGCGGGCGGCACGGAACTTGGCGATCTCCTCGAAGAAGTCGAGGTGGCTGTCGAAGAAGAAGCTCAGGCCGGGCGCGAACTTCTCGATGTCGAGACCACGCGAGAGTCCCAGCTCGACGTACCCGAAACCGTCCGCGAGCGTGAACGCCAGCTCCTGCGCGGCCGTCGAGCCCGCCTCGCGGATGTGGTAGCCGGAGACCGAGAGCGGCTTGTAGGCGGGGATCCCGTCCTGGCAGTACTCCATCAGGTCACCGATCAGGCGCAGGTGCGGCTCCGGTGTGAACAGCCACTCCTTCTGCGCGATGTACTCCTTGAAGATGTCGGTCTGCAGCGTGCCGTTGAGCGCCGAGGTGTCGACGCCGGCCCGCTCCGCCGCCACGATCATCATGCAGAACACCGGGACCGCGGGCCCGCTGATCGTCATCGACGTCGTCACCTGGGCGAGGTCGATGCCGTGGAAGAGGATCTCCATGTCGGCGGCCGAGTCGATCGCGACACCGCAGTGCCCGACCTCGCCGAGGCTGCGCGGGTCGTCGGAGTCGCGGCCCATCAGGGTCGGCATGTCGAAGGCGACGCTGAGCCCGCCGCCACCGCGACCGAGGATCATCTGGTAGCGCTCGTTGGTCTGCTGCGCGTTGCCGAAGCCCGCGAACTGGCGGATCGTCCAGGTGCGGCCGCGCTGGCCGGTCGCGTGCAGGCCGCGCGTGAACGGGAACTCCCCCGGCCACTCACTGTCGTCGGTGCCGTAGGCCGGCGCCACCTCCGAGCCCGAGAGCGTGGTGAAGTCGGCGTCACGCACCCGCCCCTTGGCCTGTGCGTCGTCGTACCTCGCCTGCCAGCGCCCGCGCGCGGTGTCCGTCATACCAAGATAGTAGGACGTCCAACTAAATTCGGCGAGTCGCGCCCCTCTCCGGTCTGGTGCGCCTGCGTCGCTGCGTCGTGCGACTTCGAGTCTGTCGAGCACATTCCTCGCCATCCCATGACACGTCACCTGCCACCCGGTACCGTTCCTCGATCACCCAAGGAGGTTCGGTGTCCCTGCACGCCCCCCAGGTCCGGTACGGCGAGGTCGACCGGGAGTACGTCGCCCGGATGGCCGCGGTCACCACCGAGGACGACGGCCCGTTCCTGATGCTGAACCTGATGCGCTACCGCGACTGGGCCGACTACGGCGACGACCGGCCGCCGATCACCGGCCGCGAGGCCGACGCCCTCTACGCGCCCCTCGAGATGCTCGCCGACGCTGGCGCCGAGGTGGTCCTGGTCGGCGACGTGGACGAGCAGCCCCGCGGCGACGAGCGCTGGGACCGGGTGGCCCTGGTGCGCTACCCCACGGCCCACTCGTTCCTGGAGATGCAGCAGCGCATCGACTTCCTGGCCC
>JAWWPM010000396.1:0-17932 GCA_033854915.1 Nocardioidaceae bacterium | reverse complement strand
GGTCACCCCGAGCGGCGAGGTGAAGCTGTCCGACTTCGGTATCGCCCGGGCCGAGGCCGACGCCTCGCTCACCCAGACCGGGCTGGTCACCGGCTCGCCGGCCTATCTCGCCCCCGAGGTCGCCTCGGGAGCGACGGCCACCGAGGCCTCCGACGTCTGGTCGCTCGGCGCCTCGCTGTTCCACGCCCTGGCCGGCCAGCCGCCGTACGACACGAGCGAGAACCTCATGGGCGCGCTCTACCGCATCGTGCACGAGGACCCGCCCCGCCTGGCCGACGCGGGCTGGTTGGCGCCGATGCTCGAGCACACCATGACGCGCGAGCCGGAGCAGCGCTGGAGCATGGCGCAGGTGCGCGACTTCCTCGACCAGGGCCGCGACGTCGCGATCCATCCCGAGCCCATCGCGGCGGTCGATCCCCAGACCACCCAGGTGCTGGACGCCACGCCGGCGCAGCCGATGGCCGTCCCACCGATCGTGGCCGACCCCGCGCTGGTCGTGCCACCGGCCCCGGCTCTCGCTCCCACGCCCGTCGACGACACCCGTCGCCGCCGGCCGGTGTGGCCCTGGGTCGCGGCGGTCGTGGCCGTGGTGGCCGTCGTCGTGATCGCGTTCGCGGCGCTCACGTCGGGCAACGGGGACACCAAGAAGAACACCGGCGGTGGGCCGACGTCGTCCAGCCCGGCCGGCCCGCCCTCTAGCTCCTCGAGCTCCTCGAGCTCCTCGAGCACGGGAGCCCCTCGCGCCGCGGCGATGGAGAGCTTCCTCTCCACCTACTTCTCGACGGTGACCACCGACGACCACGCGACGTTCGCCATGCTGACGCCGGCGTTCCAGGCGCAGAGCAAGGGGTACGGCGGCTACCACGGGTTCTGGAAGACGATCTCCTCGGCCACACCGAGCAACATCGTGGCCGACCCCGCCGCGCTGACGGTCAGCTACGACATCGCCTACGTGAAGGCCGACGGGTCGCACAGCACCGACCACCGCACCCTGCAGCTGGTCAAGAGCGGCACGTCGTACCTCATCGACGGCGAGTCCTGACCCCGGCGCGCCGCGCGAAGGCATGATCCGAGGTCAACGGGGTACGGCGAGCCACATGCGTAACCTCATCGGCATCATCATCGTCGTCTGGCTCGTGATCGGCGTCGCCGCCGCTGCCCAGCGCGGCTACTTCGGCAACAGCAAGGACGTCAGCTGCAAGAGCTTCGGCGACACGGCGCTGACCATCGTTGCCGGCCCGCTGAACTACGTGGGCGCCAACCCCAAGATCACCTGCCACACCCCGCAGCCCTCGAAATGACCTGAGGGCTGCTCACGCCTCGAGCCGCTCCTTCAGGCCGGTCAGGGTGCTCTCCACGAGCCCCTTGATGACGCGGTTGCGGATGAAGCCCGGCAGCGGCAGGTTGTGGTGGATGGTCAGGTCGTAGGTGACCTCGGTCAGATCGGGCGCCAGCTCGACCAAGCGGTAGACCCCCTCTTGCCCGGTCTGCATGCGCCCCTCGACCATGGTCCAGCTCAGGCCGTCGTCGGCGTGCTCGTAGGACAGCGTGTACTGGTCGGTCCCGACCGTCGCGGACGCCTTGAACCGGGCCGTCGCCGGCAGGTCGTCGTCCTCGTAGACCTCGAGCAGCTCGACCTCGAGGATCTCCGGGATCCACTCGGCCTGGCTCTCGACGTCGCGCAACAGGGTCAGTACCTCGGCATACGGTGCCTTGACCTCGATCGTCTGCACCGCGTTGTCAGTGGGCATCGGGACTCCCTCCGTAGTAGCCGGCCGTGAGCAGGTCGGTGATCTCGCGCACCAGCGGCATCCGGGGGTTGGTGCGGTTGCTGAGGTCACCGAACGCCGTCATCGCCAGCGCAGGCAGCGCCGCGAGGAACTCGTCCTCGGCCACTCCCGCGTCCTGGAGCGTGCGCGGCATCCCCAGCCGGTCGAGGAGGTCCTCGACACCGGCGAAGAGGCGACGCCGGCTCTCCTCGGCGGTGCGCCCACCGAAGATCACGCGGCCGAGCATCGCGTACTTGTCGGGGGCGACGTACGCCGAGTAGCCGGGCGCGGGCATGAACTTGCTGGGCAGGCCGGCGTTGTAGCGCAGCAGGTGCGGCAGGAAGACGCCGTTGGCCCGTCCGTGGGCGATGCCGAAGCGGGCGCCGGTCGCGTGGGCGAGCGCGTGGTTGGTGCCGACGAACGCGTTGGAGAACGCGAGCCCGGCCAGGGTCGCCGCGTTGGCCATGTCGGTCCGGGCCGCGAGGTCGTCGGGGTCGTCGTACACCTTCGGGAGGGCGTCGAAGATCAGCCGCGCCGCCTGCACGCAGAACGCGTCGGTGTACGGCGAGGCGAAGATCGAGACCACGGCCTCCAGCGCGTGGGTCAGGGCGTCGACACCGCTGTCGACGGTCAGCGACCGCGGCATCGACACGGTGAGCATCGGGTCGACGATGGCCATGTCGGGCACCAGCGAGTAGTCGACCAGGGTTTCCTTGCGGTCTCCCGCGGTCACGACCGCGGCCGGCGACACCTCCGAGCCGGTGCCGGAGGTGGTCGGGATGGCCACCAGGCGCACGGTGTGCGGGGTCTGCGGGAAGTCGGCCATCCGCTTGCGGGGGTCGAGGAACGGCAGGGTCAGCTCGTCGAGGGTGCGTTCGGGATGCTCGTGGAACAGGCGCATCGCCTTGGCGGCGTCGAGCACCGAGCCGCCGCCGATCGCGATCACGGTGTCGGGGCGAGTCCGGTCGAGCAGGGCGACCCCGCGCTTGATCACGGTCTCGTCGGGCTCCGGCTCCACCTCGGCGAAGACGTGCACATGGCGGGTGGGGAGCTTCTCCCTGACCAGGTCGACGACACCACGCGCGTCGCTGAGCGCGTCGGTGACCACGACCACGATCTCGCAGTCGATGTCGCGCAGGTTGTCGAGCGCTCCGGCGTTGAAGAACGTCGTGGACGGCGCGCGGAACCACTGCGACGGTGTCCGCCGATGGGAGACCGTCTTGATGTTCAGCAGCTGCTGGTAGTTCACGTTCTCGGTCGTGGTCGAGCCGCCCCAGGTGCCGCAGCCCAGCGAGAAGGTCGGGGTCAGGCTGTTGTAGATCCCGCCGAGGGCGCCGACGGCTGTGGGCGCGTTGACCAGGATCCGTCCGGTGCGTACGGCGGCGGCGTAGGCGTCCACGACGGTCTGGTCGTTCGCGTAGACGGCGGAGGTGTGACCGAGTCCGCCGTGCCCGGTTACCAGCACCGCGGCGGCGATGCCGTGCTCGACGCTGCCCGAGCGGACCAGCCCGAGCACCGGCATCAGCTTCTCCTGCACCAGCGGATGCTCGTCGAGCTCCTCGAGGTCGGACGGCAGCGGGGCGAGCAGGATCTTGGTGGCCGGGTCGACGGTGAAACCGGCGCGCTTGGCGAGCTCGGGTGCCTGCTGGCCCAGTGCGGCCATGTTGACCCGGTCACCGCAGCCGAAGGCGAACTCGACGAGGGCGTCGACCTGCTCGGTGGTGAGCAGGTGGGCACCCATGCGCTGGAACTCGGCGAGAAGCTCGTCGTACACCGGCTCGTCGACGATGCAGGTCTGCTCCGCAGGGCAGATCACCGAGGCGTCGAACGTCTTGGAGATCAGGATGTCGACGACCGCGCCCTTGAGGTCGGCGGTGCGGTGGACGTAGATGGGGGCGTTGCCGGGGCCCACGCAGAGGCCGGGCTTGCCGGCGGCGTTGGCCAGCGCGACGATCTTCGGGCCGCCGGTGACCCAGATGAAGTCCACCTGGGGGTGCTTGAAGAGGTAGTGCGTCACCTCGTGCTCGAGGTCGGGGATGACCTGCAGTGCACCGGGTGGCATCCCGGCCGCCTCCGCGGCCTCGCGCAGGATCTCGACGCTGCGGGCGCAGGACCGTACGGCGTACGGCGAGGGCCGGAAGATGACCGCGTTGCGGGTCTTGGCGGCCACGATCGCCTTGTAGAGCACGGTCGAGGTGGGGTTGGTGACCGGCGTGATGGCCAGGACGACGCCGATCGGCTCGGCGACCCGGACGATGTCGTGCTCGACGTCCTCCTCGATCACACCCACCGAGCGCTTGTCGCGCAGGTAGTCGGAGAGGAACTCGGTGGCGACGTAGTTCTTGACCACCTTGTCCTCGAAGACGCCGAAGCCGGTCTCCTCGATCGCCAGGGCGGCGAGCTCGCCGGCGGCCCGGATGCCGGCGCGGACCATGGCCGAGACGATCGCGTCGACCTGCTCCTGGTCGAGGGCTCGGAAGGCCTCAGCCGCAGCATGGGCGCGGGCGACGAGCGAGTCGATGTGGTGCAGCCGCTCGTCGCTGAGTGCCGGGACCGGCGCCGGGGTCGGGGCGACGATCGGGGTGGTGACGACCGGGGCCGTCTGGGTGTCGGTCATGACAGTGCTCTCTCGTGGTCAGGCGATGGGTGTGGGGATCCGGGCGGGCCGCTTCTTGCGTGGCCTCCCCGGGGGCGCCGACGTGCCCGGCTCCAGCCCGAGGGCGAGCACCTCGTCGAAGCCCTCCACCAGACACTCCCGGAAGACCGGAAGATCCGGGACGGCCCCGCTGTCGGCATTGATACCCAGGGCGCACGTGTCCTGGTAGGTGATCAGGGTGATGTTGACGCCGGCGCCGATGGTCGGTCCGAAGGCGTACTGCATCGTGACGGCGGCACCGCCCACCCAGACCGGGACCGGTACGCCGGGCACGTTGCTGGCCAGGAAGTCGACGTGGCGCAGGATCGAGCCGATGTACCAGCGCGGCAGCAGGTTGAGGCCGCCGGCGATGTCCTGGGTCAGCTTGAGCGACGGCTCGTTGCGGGCGGACAGGGCACGCTCCCGGATCTCGCCGATCCGCTCGCGCGGGTCGGACTCACCGACCGGCAACGCGATCCGCATCAGGGTGATCCGGTTGCCGCCCTCGGCGTCCCCGGGCACACGGATGCTGATCGGCATCGTCACCATGAGCTCGTCGACGGCGGCGCCGTGCCGCTCGTGGTAGCGCCGCAGTCCGCCCGTCACACCGGCGAGGAAGGCGTCGTTGAGGCTGCCCCCGGCGTTGCGGCCTGCCTGTTTCAGGGCGCTGAGTGGCACCTCGTGGACGCCGAGCTCACGGATCAGCCGTCGGTCCTGCATGATCGGCGACGCCGTGTGGTTGAGCGGGCGGACCGTCCGGTAGACCGACGTGGTCGTCGACCAGACCGAGCGCAGCGTGGCCCGCGGGCTTCTCACCACGTCGACGAGAAGGCGCGTCCCGTCGACGGTGGCGACCCGGACCAGCTTGCACGTCAGCCCCACGTCGTACTCCAGAGAACGGCGTACTCCGTCGAACGGCAGCACCGTCGTGGCGCTGGGCACCCGTGGCAGCGGCCCCAGGTCGGCCGGCTCGGCCTGGAAGTCGAAGACCAGCGCGGCGATCTGCATGCCGCCGATGCCATCGGCCAGCGAGTGGTGCATCTTCACGATGATCGCGGCGCCACCGTCGGTCAGCCCCTCGACGAGGGTCGCGGTCCACATCGGGCGGGAGTGGTCGAACTCGCCCATCTCGGCGTTGCGCGCCATCTCCAGCACGGTCTCGAAGGTGCCCGGGTCCGGGGCGACGACCCGTCGCAGGTGGTAGCGCAGGTCGAAGTCCTTGTCGTAGACCCAGCGCGGTGGCGCGGGCGGTGAGGTGGGCAGGACACGTTGGCGGAACATCGGCATCAACCGGGCCACTCGCTCGAGCCGGTCGACCAGTACGTCCCAGTCCGGTGACCGGTCGAGGGTCAGGATGGTGACGACGGTCGACCGCAGTCGTGCGTCGTCCTCCATGCCCAAGGCGAACGCGTCGGTGTTACGCATGAACTCGGTCATCGGAACCGCCCTCCACTCCCCCTCACGCTAGGAGTGCCGGGCGCCGCACCGGTGGAGTCGAAGGTCCCCCCGGGAGTGTGCCCTAGGTCGCACGGGCGTCGACGTACACCCAGGCTCCCCGGCGTCGCTCGAAGCGGCTCACCTCGTGCTGGACGCCCGCGCGACCGCCCGACACGTAGTGGGCCTCGAACTCCACGACTCCGGCGTCGTCCCCGACCTCCCCGTCCTCGGTGGCGAGCACGACCAGGCCGGTCCACGTGCGGTCGGCCGGCAGGGTCAGGTCGTCGGGCCGGGTCTTGGGGTGCCAGGTCCGGAACAGGTAGTCGACCTCACCGACCACGAACGCCGAGTAGCGCGACCGCATCAGCCTCTCGGCCGTCTCTGGGGCGGTGCCTCGGTGCAGCGGCCCGCAGCACGCGGCGTAGGACGCCGTGCTCCCGCACGGGCACTCCCCCGGGCTGCGGTCGCTCCACATGACGCGCACTGTGCCATGTGGGCGGCGCCTTCGGGCCGGCTCGACCGTCACCCCGGGCTCCGAGGCGGTCGGGCAGGTCTGCGAGGAAGGGACCACGTGACCCCTTCCTCGCACAGCGGCAAAGGTGCTCCCCGCGACACACGGAGCCGGGAGACCCCGCGACCGGTGGGGCGGGCGGGGCTCGAACCCGCGACCCAAGGATTATGAGTCCTCTGCTCTGACCGACTGAGCTACCGCCCCGGCGGGGAGCCTAGCCGCCGTGGTCAGGCGAGCTCGACGAGTGCCTGACCGCCGGAGACGGCGTCGCCGGCCTTGACCAGGACAGAGGAGACGGTGCCGCTGCGGGGTGCGGTGATCTCGGTCTCCATCTTCATGGCCTCGAGGATCACCACCACGTCACCGGCCTCGATGCTCTGGCCCTCTTCGACCAGCACTCGGGCCACGGTGCCCGCCAGCGGTGCCTGGACGGCATTGCCCGTACCACCGCCGTTGGGCGAGGGCGTGCTGGCGTGCGGGGGCGAGAAGCTGCCACCGGTCATGAAGATCGCCCCGAGGGTCGGCGGGGCCTCCTCCTCGACCTCGACCTCGACGTCGTAGACCACGCCGTTGACTGTCACCTTGAGCTGCATGTCTGCTACCTCGGCACTTGAGTGTTGTGGCGGCCCTGCACGACCACACGTCCCTGCTGCGCGTACGCCGCGCCGGTGCGGTAGTGCATCTGCTTGATCTTGGCCCGATGTCCGAGGTAGCCCGCGACGGCGGCGGAGATCGCGATCACGACCTCCTCGGGGATTCCGGCCGCTTCCTGCTCGTGCAGCGAGGTCTCCAGCTCGGCAACCCGGTCGGTGAGCGCCCGGACCGCCTCGAGAAGGTCGGCCAGGGTCGGCTCAGTTGGTGTCTCGGCGGTCACGTCGGGCCCAGCCCGTGCTTCTTGGCAGGGCGGATGGTGCGCTTGGTGATCTGCATCTCCAGCGCGCGCGACACGTGCTCGCGGGTCCGGGCCGGCTCGATGATGTCGTCGACCAACCCGCGGGCCGCGGCGACGTACGGCGTGGAGAAGGTCGAGCGGTACTCCTCCACCAGCTCCTTGCGCCGCTGGACCGGGTCGTCGGCCTCGGCGATCTCGCGGCGGAACACGATCTCGGCGGCTCCCTCGGCACCCATCACCGCGATCTCGGCCGTCGGCCAGGCCAGCACCTTGTCGGCACCGAGGTCCTTGGAGCACATGGCGACGTACGCGCCGCCGTAGGCCTTGCGGAGCACCACGGTGATCTTCGGGACGGTGGCCGCAGAGTAGGCGTACAGCAGCTTCGCACCGTGCCGGATGATCCCGTTGTGCTCCTGGGCGACCCCGGGCAGGAAGCCGGGGACGTCGACCAGGGTCACCAGCGGGATGTTGAACGCATTGCAGAAGCGCACGAACGACGAGCCCTTGTCGGAGGCGTTGATGTCGAGGACGCCGGAGAGCGCGTTGGGCTGGTTGGCCACGAACCCGACGGTGCGGCCGGTGATCCGGCCGAAGCCGACCACGATGTTCGGGGCGTAGCCCGCCTGCACCTCCAGGAAGTCCTGGTGGTCGACGAGCCGGAGGATCACCTCGCGGACGTCGTACCCCTTCTTGTCCGACGCCGGGATGACCTCCGCCATCGACGGGTCGGGCTCGATGACGTAGTCAGGGTCGACGATCGGTGGGTCCTCGGAGTTGTTCTGGGGCAGGAAGCTCAGCAGCTTCTTGGCGATCAGGATGGCCTGCTCGTCGTCGTCAGCCACGAAGTGCGTCACCCCCGACAGGGCCATGTGGGCGTCGGCACCACCCAGGTCGTCGGAGGTCACCTGCTCCCCCGTCACCTGCGCGATGACGTTGGGTCCGGTGATGAACATGTGGGCCTTGCGGGTCTGGATGATGAAGTCGGTCAGCGCCGGGGAGTACGCCGCGCCGCCGGCACAGGGGCCGGCGATGATCGAGATCTGCGGAACGACGCCCGAGAGCAGGACGTTGTTGTAGAACACCCGCCCGTAGCCCGCGAGCGAGCCGATGCCCTCCTGGACCCGGGCCCCGCCCGAGTCGTTGATGAAGATGAACGGCGTACCGGTGCCGAGGCTGGCGCGCAGGGTCGCGGCGACCTTGTTGGAGTGGATCTCACCCGCGCTGCCGCCGGCGACCGTGAAGTCCTGGCTGGCCACGTGCACCGGCCGTCCGAACACGGCACCCTCGCCGGTGACGACCCCGTCGGCCGGCAGGTCGGCCCCGGCGAGCCCGAAGTAGGTCGACTGGTGCCGGGCGAACATCCCTGACTCCTCGAAGGTGCCGGGGTCGAGCAGCGCGAGCACCCGCTCGCGGGCGGTCAGCTTGCCCTGCGCGTGCTGCTTCTCCAGCCGGGCCTCGCCTCCGCCCTTCGCGATCTCGGCGCGCAGGGCCAGCAGGTCGTTCGTGCGCTCCTCCATCGACAGGTTGTGGTGCTTGGCCTTCTTCTTGCCAGGTACCTTGCCGGTGGTGTTGCTCACAGCTGTCCTCACGCTCTCTCGACGGTGACCGAGTGCTTGCGGCCGCCCAGGTCGACCGAGTAGTGGATGGGGCCCTTGACCGGGCCGGCCGACGACTTGGTCAGCTCGTCGGTGGCCACCTCCACGGCGTCCTTGCCGACGTTCTTGGGTCCGTCCGCACGTTCGGTGAAGAACTTGGGGGCCACGCCGGGGAACATCGCGTAGGTCAGCACGTCCTCGTCCGACCCGTCGAAGCCCTCGAGCGCAGTGGCCTCGGAGACCAGCCGGTCCCACTCGGGCGGGATCAGGTCCGCCGGTCGCACGTCGATGGGCTCCTTGCCGGCCTGCACCCGCGAGGCCTCGACGATCTCCGGGTCGCGCTCGCCCAGGGTGGCGCCGTAGTAGCCGAGCATCAGGTCCGCGAACTCGGCGGTCAGCGCCTTGTAGGGGCCCATCAGCACGTTGAAGACGGCCTGGGTGCCGACGATCTGGCTCGACGGCGTCACCAGCGGCGGGTAGCCCGCGACCTCACGGACCCGCGGCACCTCGAGGAGCACTTCCCTGAGCCGGTCGCCGGCGCCCTGCTGGCGCAGCTGGCTCTCCATGTTCGAGATCATGCCGCCGGGGATCTGGCTCTTGAAGATCTCGGTCTCCACGCCGGTGATCGCGGACATGAACTGGGTGTAGCGAGGACGGACCGTCGCGAAGTGGTCCTTGATCCGCAGCAGCCTCTCGTCGTCGAGGTCGGTGCTGTACGGCGTGCCGCGCAGCATCTCGACCAGCGACTCGGTGGGGTTGTGGCCCGGGCCGAGCGAGAGCGAGGAGATGGCCGTGTCGACGACGTCGGCGCCGGCCTCGATCGCCTTCATCAGGCTGACCAGGGTCACCCCGGTCGTGGCGTGGCAGTGCACGTGGATGCGGGTCTCGAGCCCGAGGTCGTCCTTGATCGCCTTGACGATGTCGTAGGCGGCCTGGGGCTTGAGCAGCGCCGCCATGTCCTTGATGCACAGCGAGTCGCAGCCGAGGTCCATCAGGTCGCGCGCCATCTGCACGTAGCCCTCGACCGTGTGCAGGGGGCTCTCGGTGTAGCAGATGGTGCCCTGCGCGTGCTTGTCCACGCGTCGTACGGCGGCGATGGCCTGGCGGACGTTGCGCACGTCGTTGAGGGCGTCGAACACGCGGTAGACGTCCATGCCGTTCTCGGCGGACTTCTCGACGAAGCGGTTGACGACGCCGTCCTCGTAGTGCCGGTAGCCCAGGAGGTTCTGCCCGCGCAGCAGCATCTGGAGACGCGAGTTGGGCATCAGCTCGCGAAAGGTGCGCAGCCGCTCCCAGGGGTCCTCGTTGAGAAACCGGATGCAGGCGTCGTACGTCGCGCCGCCCCAGCACTCCACCGACCAGTAGCCGGCAGCATCGATGTCGGCACACGCCTCGACCATGTCCTCCAGCGCCATCCGGGTCGCCATCAGGCTCTGGTGCGCGTCGCGCAGGACCAGCTCGGTGACGCCGATCTCCCGGGTGGTGGTGCCGGTGGTTGTCGCCGTAGTTGTCCCCGTCATGTCCCCACCATGTCGTACCCGTGATGCAAATCGCAGGGACGGAGGTCCCGGATGCCCCTGGCGCAGGACCAGAGGCGAGAGGCTCTCGACTTCGCCCGACCACCGGTCACCGGGTTGAATGTGCCTCGACGCGGATGAGGCTTCGGGGAGGACACATGGGCACGACGGCGGCGGACGAGCGCACGGACGTCCCCCCACAGCGCGCCGAGCCGGGCTCGACGTGGCTGTGGATGCTCCGGGTCGTGGCACTGGTCGTCGCCTTCGCGCTCGTCTCCTGGGCGCGCTCGCGCCAGGTCGACGTCCCCTTCAAGGATCCGCACGGCAAGCTCTTCCGGGCCAAGCTCCCGGACACCGCGGAGTTCCTGCTCGCCGCGGTCGTCATCGACGTGACAGTGCGCTGGCTGCGCGGCCGCAAGGGCGGCGCGACCCTGTGGTCGACCGTGCGCACCCGCTGGACGCCGTACCGCATCGCGATGATCCTGGCGGGCCTGGTCGCCTACTTCGTGGTCTACCTCTGCTACCGCAACCTGAAGAGCTGGGACGTCTTCAACGCTCCCAAGGACGACATGCTCCTGCGTTGGGACCGCTGGCTCTTCTTCGGGCACAGCCCGGCGGTCCTGCTGCACGACCTGCTCGGCCGGGACCTCGCCGCGCGCCTGTTGACCGACCTCTACGAGTCGTTCTCGTGGCTGGTCACGATCGCGCTCGTGGCGGCCCTCGCCTTCACCCCCACCGTGCGCCAGGCGTTCGTCTTCGTGACGGCCGCGATGTGGGCCTGGATCCTGGGCGTCGGCTCCTACTACCTGATCCCGTCCCTGGGCCCCTTCCACGCAGCCCCGGAGGAGTTCGCCGGCCTCACCCGGACCTCGATCCAGAGCACGCAGGAGGCGTACGTCGCGCAGCGCGCCCACCTGCTGGCCCATCCGAACGCCTCGGACGCCTTCGCGCAGATCTCCGCGTTCGCCAGCCTGCACTGCGCCCTGACCTTCTTGGTCTTCCTGATGGCGCGCTACTACGGGCTGCGGCTGGTCTCCTGGGTGGCCGGACTCTTCCTGCTCGGCACGATCCTGGCCACGGTCTACCTCGGCTGGCACTTCGCCGTCGACGACGTGGCCGGGCTGGCCATCGCCTGGGTGGCGGTCCAGCTCGGGAAGCTCACGGTCTTCGGTTCGCTCAAGTTGCCTCGCGGCGAGGCCACCGCCCTCTAGAATCCGTGTCACTCGGGCGGCCCGGATCAACTCGGGGAGGTGTGGAATGAAGACCTTCTTCATGTTTTTCGCGATCATCTGGTTCGTGTTCGGCGCGAGCGCCGCCGACGACCGGGGCTTCTTCGACGGGACCTACACCCGCACGTGCACCCACGTCGGCACCGCCGCCCTGACCGTGGTCGCGGGCCCGCTCTACTACGCCGGTCTGAAGCCTGCGGCCTACTGCTGAGGCGAGGTTCGCGCCAGCACCCCGACCGGCGGCTCCTCCAGCAGCGTGCCGAGCCACGCGGCGGCCACCGGGCCCCACTCGGCGAGCTGGTCGTCCGAGAGCGACGGCTGGCAGCGCACCCACGACTCGACCCGCCCGAGCCGGCCGAGCTGCAGCGCCGCGGGCAGGGCGGCTCTCAGCTGCGCCGGCGGGACCAGGTCGCCCCAGACCTCGAGCGCGGCGTCCGCGACCCGCCACAGACGCGGGTCGTCCGGCCCGGCCGCGAGCTTGTCGCCGAGGATGTTGAGCGGGATCAGCAGGACCCCGAGGGGGTCGGTGACCAGCGCGTCCCCGAAGTCGAAGAACAGCAGCCGCCCGTCGACGTCGAACACGTTGTTCTCATGCAGGTCGTTGTGGTTGAGCGCGAGCGGGAGCCCGAGCCCGGCCACCTGCTCGGCCCAACGTCGTACGGCGGGAAGACGGGCGCGCAGGCGGTCGGCCACGTCGTCCGCAAGGCGACGCGCATCGTCCTCGGGCAACCCGGCGTACTGCTCGACCCGGGCGGCGACGTAGTCGAGCGCCTCGTCCGCACCCAGCCGGGTCGTGCCGACCGCGAGCAGGTCATCGAGGTGGGCCACCAGCTCGCGCTGCAGCAGGGCCGCGTCACGGGCCAGCCGGACCCAGTTCTCGAGGTCGTCTCCCGCGGTCTCGTGGAACACCGGGCCCTGGTCGGGGGTGAGCAGGAAGCCGTCGCCCTCGGCCCGGACCGGCACCACGCGGTCAGGCGCCAGCCGGGCGAGCAGCGTCATCAGCGGCTGCTCGAAGAGCTGCCCGGGGCAGTTCTGCTTGGCGAACCACGAGCCGTCGGCGGTGGTGACCCGCCACACGGTCGCCCAGCCGCGGAGCTTGTGCTGCGCCATCGCCGTGACCGGGCCGACCTGCTGCTCGCACCAGGCTCGCAGCTCCTCGCGGAACTCGTCGGTGGGCCAGCGCGACGACAACGAGACGTCGCGCGCCGGGAGCGCGTCGTACCACTCAGCCACGGGCGGGCGCGATCGTGGCCTGCATCTCGTGCATCCGGTCGACCGGGCGGAAGCCGAAGGTGCGGTTGGTGCGCTGCATGGCGTGGTTGTCGGGATCGGTCCAGGTGTGGATGACGGTCCGTTCGGGGTGGTCGCGCGAGATGATCTCGAGGGTCGCGAGCTTCAGCCGTGAGCCCAGGCGCCGACCCCGGTGGGCAGGCATCACCAGGGTGTCGTCCTGGTGGGCGTAGGTCTCGCCGAAGGGCAGGAAGACGACCGAGTAGCCCCCGAGGACGCCGTCGGCCTCGCGCCGTGCCACCGCCACGATCTGGTGGTAGAGCCGGGCGACCCGCGCCTCCTGCACCCGCAGCCGCTGCTCGTCGAAGACGTGGGGCTGGTAGTCCAGCTCACCGCGCGGCACGTCGTTGTCCATCTGAGTGCGCATCTCGCAGTACGCGGTGACGTATTCGGGTGGGCAGTGGTTCAGCCAGGTCACGACCTGCCAGTCGGGCTCGGCCGGCGGCACAGGTGGCGACGCTGGAAGGTCGAGCAGCAGATGGACCTCCTCGTGCACCGACCGGGCGCCCATCGCCACCGCGAAGGCGTACGCCGGACCCTCCTCGTCGGTCATCCCCGCGGCAACGTTGGCCTCCCCGGCGACGGTGGTGCACCCCTCCTGGCGGCACCGGCTCGCGGCCGCGTCGTAGAGCGCCCGGCCGATGCCCTCGCGCTGGCGCTCCGGCGCGACCTGCACCTCGACCGAGGCCAGGTGCTGGTTGTCACCGAGCGAGAGACCGATGTCGGCCACGCCCACGGTCGCCTCCTCGTCGCGGGCGACGAGGAGGATCCGGCGATGGTAGGGACTCGGCTCGCGGACCATCTTCAGCGCGTCGAACGTGCGGATGACCTGGTGCGGGAAGGCCGCGCGCAGGGCCGCGACCTCGACGTCGTGGAACTCACGGAGCGCCCGGTCGTCGTGCACGTCGAGCTCGAAGATCGCCGTCATGCGGTCAGCCAACCCGGTCGGACCCTGTGCGGCCAACCGAATTGACGGCATGCTCCTCCCCATGGACACGCCACCGCCGCTGGAACCGCTGCCCGAGGACTGGAACCGGGCCCTCGCGATCGTCGCGCACCCCGACGACATGGAGTTCGGCTCCGCCGCCGCCGTGGCCCGCTGGACCGGGCAGGGCAAGGAGATCGTCTACTGCATGGTCACCTCGGGTGAGGCGGGCATCGACTCGATGGCGCCCGACGAGTGCCGCCGGGTCCGCGAGGCGGAGCAGATCGAGTCGGCGCGGGTCGTCGGCGTCGACGTCGTGGAGTTCCTGCACCAGCCCGACGGCATCCTGGAGTACGGCGTGCCGCTGCGGCGCGAGATCGCGCACGTCGTACGCCGGCACCGGCCCGAGATCGTGCTGACCGGCAACTTCCACCCGACCTTCGGTGGCCGCAACCTCAACCAGGCCGACCACATCGCCACCGGTCGCGCCGTGCTCGACGCCGTGCGCGACGCCGGCAACCGCTGGGTCTTCCCCGAGCAGCTCGTCGACGGGCTCGAGCCCTGGGGCGGGGTGACGGCGGTCTGGGCCGGCGGCTCACCGCTCGCCGAGCACGGCGTCGACACCACCGACAGCTTCGACGCCGGCGTCGAGTCGCTCAAGGCGCACGCGGCCTACATCGAGGGGCTGGGCTGGGAGAACTGGGACCCGCACGAGTTCCTCGAGGGCTTCGGCCGCCAGATCGGCCAGCGGCTCGGCGTTGCGTTCGGGGCCACCTTCGAGGTCTTCCCGATGGGATGGGGCGGCTGATGCCCAAGGTCACCAGCGACCCGGCGATCTCCCTGGACGGCTTCATCGCCGGCCCCGACCAGGACCTCGAGCACCCGCTCGGAGTCGGCGGCCATGCCCTGCACCGCTGGCACATGGGCGAGGCCGAGCAGGAGAACGCCGCCGAGGCAGCGGCCCTGGTCTCGGCCGGCGCCTACGTGATGGGACGCAACATGTTCGGCCCCGGGCGGGGCGAGTGGGACCTCGACTGGCGCGGCTGGTGGGGCGACGACCCGCCGTACCACGCACCGGTGTTCGTGCTCACCCATCACCCGCGCGACCCGCTCGAGATGGACGGCGGCACGACGTTCCACTTCGTCACCGACGGCATCGAGGAGGCGCTGCGGCTGGCGCAGGAGGCGGCCGGAGACCGGCACGTGTCGGTCTGCGGTGGCGCGTCGACGATCAACCAGTACCTCGCCGCCGGACACATCGACGAGCTCCGGCTCCATGTCGCGCCGGTCGTGCTGGGCAGCGGGGAGGCGCTGTTCACCGGCCTCGGCGGGCTCGAGCTGACCGTCGTGTCGAGCCGGGCGACGCCGCTGGTCACCCACGTCACTTTGCGCCGCTGAGCGGTCAGCCGGCCTCGGCAGCTCCGTGGAGGAGCTCGGCCATCGACTCGGCGATGCCGTCCGCGAGCACGTGCAGGTCCGGCACGGTGTCGTAGTCACCGGTGAGGCCGAAGCTGAGGGTGTCGCGGTAGGAGAACATCGCGACCCCGATCCGCACCTGGTCGGCGATCGGCACGTAGGGCAGCATCGCCACGGCCGGGCGCCCCAGTGCGTACAGCGTCTGCCGCGGACCGGGCACGTTGGTCGTGACCGTCGCGATCTGGCGCTGTGGCAGGTGGAAGACGGTCCGCATGCCGAGCGCTACGGACGGGAACGCACCGTACCCCGCAGCCGTGGTGAGGGTGGTCCCGGCCTCGGGCTCGTGCAGGTGGCGCAGCGTGCCGACGCGGATGTGCACCGCGGCGAGCCGCTCGGCCGGAGACGCCAGGTCGACCGGGAGATAGGGCAGCATCAGCGAGACCCGGTTGTCGGGGATCGACTCGGTGCCCGGTTCCCGGGTCGAGACCGGCACCAGCGAGCGCAGGGCGTGGGCGTCGGGGACCTCGCCACGGGCCAGCAGGAGGCGCCGGAAGCCGCCGGTGACGGCGGCCAGCGCGACGTCGTTCAGGGTGACGCCGTACGCCTTGCGGACCCGGCGGATGTCGCCCAGCGAGACGTCGGTCCAGGCGTAGCGCCGACTACCAGAGAGCGGGCCGGTCAGCGTGGTGCGGTGCACCGGGAGTACGGCGCCGGCCAGCGCGAGCGCGCCGCGCGCCGTCTCCTTGGTGGTGCGCACCAGCTCGCGGGGAGCCGCCAGCGAGCGGACCGCCGCCCGCCCGGCTTCGACTGGTGAGCTGACGAGGTGCCGGGCCGCCTGCGCGGTGAAGACGGCAGTGCTCCGGGGCTGCTCGGGCTGCCAGTCGTCGGGGACGGCGGCACCCGGCTCGGGGGTCGGGTCGAGGACGAGCCGGTAGAGGTCGGTGCCCGAGACGCCGTCGACCATGCTGTGGTGGATCTTCGACAACAGGGCCCAGCGGCCGTCGGCGAGCCCCTCGCAGAACCAGTACTCCCACAAGGGTCGGCTCCGGTCCATGCGCCGGGTCATCACCCGGCTCATCAGGCGCCCGATCTCGTGCTCGCCGCCCGGCGCGGGGAGTGCGGTGTTGCGCACGTGCCAGCGCAGGTCGAAGCGGGGATCGTCGACCCAGGCCGGCGCGGCCAGGTCGAACGGGACGCGCCGGAGCTTCTGCCGGTAGCGTGGGATCAGTGCCAACCGGCCGGCGATGGCTTCGACGAAGTCGTCGAAGCCGGGGGCCGGGCCCTCGAAGATCGCGAACGAGCCGATCGCGAGCGACGCCGCTCGGTCCGCGTCCTCGGCCTCCAAGAACGAGTCCGCGAGAGGGGTCAGACGCTCCATCACCACACCTCCTGGGCGTACGAGAGCTGTCGTGCCCACTCTCGTGGCCCACCCGAACCGTCCGCCCGGGCCGGAGGTCACCTGGCGACAGGACCAACGCGAGGACGCCGGAGACACGGAAGGGTCAGCGTCGCGATCAGGGTGCCGAGTAGGAGGCCGCCGACGACGTCGCTGAGGTAGTGGTAGCTCAGATAGATCACGGTCAGGCCCACGACGGCGACGACGACGACGTGGATCGCCAACCGGCCACCCTTCGCCCGTGGCCAGCCGGCCCACGAGAGGATCAGCGCCATGCACACGACGGTCGAGGTGGTGTGGCCCGACGGGAACGCACCGCCATGGGGCCCGAGTGAGTTCCGGGTAGGGCCGGGCGCCGCGATCAGCGGCTTGAGCACCAACACCGACGCCACCACCAGACCGACTCGGATCGCCGCCTCCGCCAGCGTCTGCCACTGGTGTCGACGCCACGCCACCAGCAGGCCGAGCGCGAGCGTGATCGGCAGCGCTACCTCGGGGGTCGCGCCGTCAAAGATCACCTTGCCCGTGTCGAAGAGCGGCATCACCCGGTGCGCGGCTGCCCAGTCGTTGACGGTGTGGTCCAGCGAGTTCCACCAGGAGAGCTCGACGGCCCCCGTGAGCAGCGCGAACAGGACTGCAAGCGCCAGAGACCTGCCGACGGGTCGTCGTAGCGACAGCGCAGCAGGATGCGATGGGCTCTGCGCCGCACCAACTGTGCCGCCGACCGCCTGAGACTTCACGCACTGGACCGTACCGCCCGTGCGCCTGTCGTCACCGGATCTTCAGGACCTTCACAGCCAAGGAACCGGCCGGGTGGTTCGGGGTGGCGGAGCCGGCACGAGCCCGTGACGAAACGCCACGTCGGTCGCAGGCAGGTCCCGGTCCGAGAGTCAGGCGGGCCGCAGGACGACGAAGTCGTCCCAGCGGATACCCGCCAGGCTGTCCAGGCCGAGGCGCCGGTTCCACACCGGGTGCGCCGACGTCTCCTGCTCCGCCTTGAGCATGGACTCCCGACCGGCGTTGTCACCGATGTAGCAGCCGTATCGCTGCAGGGTGCGCGCGACGACGAGCCCGGCCGGTGGCAGGCCCCGCTGTGTCAGGTCCACAGCCGGGTCGATGGCGATGCGCTCGCCCTCGGCCCCGAAGCCGTACTTGCCACCCTCGCAGGCGACCATCGGGTGCCGGTAGCCGTCGCTGGAACTGGTCTCTGCGAGGAAGAGGTGCAGCACGTGACCCAGATCGGTGTTGTTCGCGAGGCCGTAGTCGACCAGGTCCGACCTGATCACCATCGCCTCAGAGATCCGTCCCCGGCTGGTGAAG
>JAWWPM010000395.1:0-4150 GCA_033854915.1 Nocardioidaceae bacterium | reverse complement strand
GCCCGGGACACCGAGGATGTGGGCCAGATCGAGGTCGGTGGTTTGGCCCGACGCCACCAGGGCATCAAGGACGGAGAGCTCGAGGCGCGTGAGCAGGTCGAGAGCACGGTTCAGTGACGAGCGCGTCGCCGCCCGCGATGCCAGCTGGCCGCAGTCGGCAGGGGCAGGAGTGGACAGATCGGATCGTTGCCGGAGCAGTCGCGTCAGCCGGTCGTCCGGCCAGCTCCTGAGCTGGTCGGCGAGCGAGCGGTGCCCCTTGCGCGCGGGGTCCGTGACGGAGGAGGTGGACATCGTTCCCACGCTACTGGTCTGCCCCAGCTCCGGGTCCGGTCTCAGGCCATGAGCGACGACACCGAGGAGCGCGACGTACCACCCGAGCCAGCCGACAGCGCTCTGATCGGCATCGGGGTCGACCAGGTCGAGCTGCACTACGGCGCCGCCACCGACGTCGGTCTGGTCCGCGAGGTCAACGAGGACTCCCATCTGGCCGATCCGCCGGTGTTCGTGGTCGCCGACGGCATGGGCGGCCACGACGGTGGCGACATCGCCAGCCGGATCGTCGCCGAGGAGTTCGCCCGGCTCGCCGACGTCGGCTACGACGCCCGCCGCGGCCGGCACGTCATCGACTCCACGCTGCGGCAGTGCCAGCGCCGGCTCCAGCAGTACGGCGACACGCACCGCGGCAGCGACGGCGGGCGCTGGCACGGCGGCACCACCGCCGTCGTGGCGTTGCTCGTGCAGGAGGACGGCGAGCCGCGCTGGCTGCTGGCCAACCTGGGCGACTCACGCATCTACCGCTTCAGCCGGGGCGAGCTGATCCGGGTCAGCGTCGACCACAGCGTCGTCCAGGAGCTCGTCGACGCCGGCGAGATCACCGAGGAGGAGGCCGGGGTCCATCCCGAGCGCCACATCGTGACCCGGGCCCTCGGTGGGCCCGACCGCCCCGAGCCCGACTACTTCGTGCTGCCCCTGCCCGAGGCCGAGCGGGTCCTGCTGTGCTCCGACGGGGTCACCGGGATGGTCGCCGACGACGATCTGGCCCGGCTGCTCGGCGGATTCGCAGACCCGCGCGACGCGGCCGAGCGGGTCGTCGCGGCGGCGGTTGCGGCCGGAGGCATCGACAACGCCACCGCGGTCGTGGTCGATGTGATGGGATTGGTCAGCGACCACACCTACGACTCGCAGCGTCAGCGCGAGAGTCTGCAACAGAAGCTGGGGGCCCTGCCGTGACCGTGAGCCGCTCCGTGGTGCCCGGTGACTGGTACGGCGTCCTCGGCGACGCCGTCGCGGTCCTGCTCCCGCCCGCGGCCAAGGCCCGGGTGGCCGGGCTGTGGGAGCGCGTCGACGAGGGGGCCGGGTTCGACGAGGTCCTCGACGCCCTGATCAGTGGCGGTCTGCGCGAGCTGCCCGGGTTCGTGCTGGTCAGCTCCGACGGCCCCGACGTGCGGGTCGTGATCCGCGGTGCCGGCCAGGCCGAGCTGACCACCTCCGGCGGCCCGGTCACCGTGTCCGGCGCACCGGACACCACCTGGGTCGAGCAGACCGTCACCGGCGTGACGGGCCTGCGGGTCCACGTCGCGGACGGCACCGGCGCGTCGTACCCCTTCGGGAGCGGGCTGGTGCGCGTCGGCGGCCTCGAGCAGTCGACCGTGCCGGCCTCGTCCGAGCCGGTCGTCCCCGACCCGGTCGAGCCGGTGCCCGCCTCGGGGCCGGCGCCCGTGCCGGCGCCGGCTCCGGTGCCGTCTCCCACGCCCGAGCCCTCACCCGAGCCCGAGCCCGAGCCCGCTCCGATCCCAGCGCCGGCCCCGACTCCAGCGCCGACGCCGACCCCCGTCCCGGTCGCGGCCCCGGTCCCGGTCCAGGGGCCGTTGCCGGGTGCCGATCCGCCCCCCGTCGTGACCCCCGACCCGGGGGACACCCAGAGCGGCACGTTCGACCCCGGACAGCTCGCGCCCCCGCCCGACGGCCTCCCGGGCACGCCCCGGCCGCCCGCGGTCTCCCAGCGCCCCGTGGCCAGGCTGATCTTCTCCAGCGGCGAGATCGTCGACGTCGACCGGGCAGTGCTCGTGGGCCGGTCGCCGGAGTCGCGGCGCTTCGGCGGCGACGACCGGGCCCGGCTGATCACGGTGCCGAGCCCGCATCAGGAGATCTCCTCGACCCACCTCGAGATCCGGCCCGGTGCCGGTGCCGACCACGGCTCCGCGGTGGTCACCGACCTCGGCTCGACCAACGGCAGCGTGGTGGTGCAGCCGGGGCTGCCGGCCGAGGACCTCCAGCCGGGCATCGCCGTGCAGCTGATCCCGGGCGCCATCGTCGACCTCGGTGAAGGGGTGACCATCCAGGTCACCACGGTGTGAGCGGCATGAGCACCACGTCGGCTCCGGGAACTGTCCCGGTCACCCCGGCCCGACCCGAGGCCGGACTGCGGGTCGCCGAGACCGACCGCCGCTTCTACGCCTTCGCCGTCGACCGCCTGATCGCCTGGGGCATCGACCTGGCCGTCGCCGTCGTCGCCCAGCACTACCTGCTCAGCCGCGGCCACGCGCCGGCCGGGGTGCTGCTCATCGCCGGCACGGTGCTGGCCGTCGGTGCGGCCTTCGCGCTGCTGCTGGGCGTCACCGGGAGCACCCCGGGCAAGGCCTTCTGTGGGCTGCGGGTGATCGACACCCGGACCGGTCGTCCGATCGGCGTCGGTCCCGCCCTGCTGCGCTCGCTGATCGTGGCCGGCGCCACGGTGCCCTTCGGCTTCGGCCTCGCTGCGCTGGCCTGGACCGCCCTCGCCGACCCCGAGCACCTGCGCCGGGGCTGGCACGATCGCCGCGTTTCCTCCCTCGTGGTCGACCTGCGACCGCTCCCGGTCGTCGAGGAGGTCGACGACGTCGGCCCGCGGACGGTGGTCAACCTGACCGCGATGCGGCTCGTACCGGCCCGGCGGGCGCCGTCCGCACCCGACCCGGCTCGGGTCCCGGCCCGGGTGCCCAGCCGGGAGCGTCCGGCCCGCCCGGCACCGGACGACGACGCCTCCGACCGCACCACCGTGCGCGACCCGGCCGTCGCGGCGGCGGGCGCTGCCGGTAGGCCGACGCCGCAGAAGTCTCTGGCCGTCTGGGGGCTGGTCTTCGACACCGGCGAGCGGGTGCGCGTCGAGACGCTCGTGCTGATCGGGCGCCGCCCGGAGCCACGGGCCGGCGAACAGGGGGCCCGGTTGGTCGGGTTGCCATCCTCGGACATGTCGGTCTCCAAGACACACGCCCAGGTGGCGATGACCCCCGACGGCACGCTCGTGGTCACCGACCGCGGCTCCACCAACGGCTCGGTGCTGCGGCGCCAGGGCGTCGCGAAGCCGCTCACGGCAGGGCGGCCGGCCACCCTGCTCGACGGTGACGCGGTCAGCTTCGGCGACCGCACGATGACCGTCGTACGGGTCGAGCGAGGACGTTCCGACCCGGCGTGACCGGGGCGGACCGGCCGCAGGGAGCGCCAGAGCGAGCCTGCTCGCGCGGCGAGCGACCCTCCCGCAGCCAACCTTCGGCGAGTAGTTTCCCGGCATGGAGTCCTATGCCAGGGGTGAGACCGAGCCGGCCCTGCTCGAGGAGACGATCGGGGCCAACCTCGACCGCACCGTCGCGGCGTTCCCCGACCGGGAAGCGCTGGTCGAGTTCGCCACCGGACGTCGCTGGACGTGGCGCGAGCTCAACCACGAGATCGACCTGTTCGCACGCGGGCTGATCGCCGGCGGCATCGCCAAGGGCGACCGGGTCGGCATCTGGGCGCCCAACTGCGCCGAGTGGACCCTCACCCAGTACGCCTGCGCCAAGATCGGCGCGATCCTGGTCAACGTCAACCCGGCCTACCGCACCCACGAGTTCTCCTACGCGGTCAACCAGTCGGGGATGCGGCTGCTGGTCGCCGCGGAGAGCTTCAAGACCAGCGACTACCGGCACATGATCGAGGAGACGGCGCCGCTCAACGCTGCCCTCGAGCGAGTCGTGTACATCGGCACCGACGACTGGGCCGAGGTCGTCGCCGCCGGCCAGCAGGTCGACGCCGACGTGGTGAACGAGCGGATGCTGACCCTGCGGCCCGAGGACCCGATCAACATCCAGTACACGTCGGGCACCACCGGCCGACCCAAGGGCGCCACCCTGTC
>JAWWPM010000394.1:0-2522 GCA_033854915.1 Nocardioidaceae bacterium | reverse complement strand
CTCAAGAAGAGCCAGAGCAACATCGAGTTCCTGATGCAGGTGCAGAAGACCACGCCCGGCGCGATGGGCGGCACCGACTGACCGCGTACCGGCCCGTCCGCGGGAATCCGCAGATTGGTTCCGGTGTTGGAGCAGGTGGCACAATCGCCCCTTGGCTCCGGTTCACGCTCCCGCACGACGCGGGTGCGACCCGGCGGCCCGAAAGGAAACCATGAAGAAGGACATCCACCCCGACTACATCCTGACCGATGTGACCTGCACCTGCGGGAACACGTTCACGACCCGTAGCACGGCCACGAGCGGCTCGATTCACGCCGATGTCTGCTCGCAGTGCCACCCGTTCTACACCGGCAAGCAGAAGATCCTCGACACCGGCGGTCGCGTCGCCCGCTTCGAGGCCCGCTACGCCAAGATGGCCAAGAAGGACGACGCGGCGGAGACCGCCGACTCCTCCAAGTAGCTCCGTACGACGCCGGCCCTCCTCCATGGGGGTCGGCGTCGTCGCATGTCCGGCCGCAGGATGAAGGAGTCAGGGATGTTCGAGGTCGTCGAGGGGCTGCTCGCCGAGCACGCCGAGCTCGAGACGCGCCTCGCCCTGCCCGAGACGCACGCCGACGCGCGGCTGGCCAAGAAGCTCAACCAGCGGTACGCCGAGCTGACCGCGATCATCACGACCTGGCGCGAGTGGCAGGGCACCGCCGGCGACCTCGCGGCCGCCCGCGAGCTGGCGGCCGAGGACCCGGGCTTCGCCTCCGAGGTCGACGCGCTGGCCGCGCAGCGCGAGGTCGCGGAGGAGCGGCTGCGGCGGCTCCTGGTCCCGCGCGACCCGGTCGACGACAAGGACGCGCTGCTCGAGATCAAGTCCGGGGAGGGGGGTGAGGAGTCCGCGCTGTTCGCCGGCGACCTGCTCCGCATGTACACGCGGTACGCCGAGACCCGCGGCTGGACCACCGAGATCCTCGACGCCGCCGAGTCCGACCTGGGTGGCTTCAAGTCGGTGACCCTGGCGGTCAAGGCGCGGGGCGTGACCGAGCCCGGGCAGGCGCCGTACGGCGTGCTGAAGTTCGAGGGTGGCGTGCACCGCGTCCAGCGGGTGCCGGTCACGGAGTCGCAGGGCCGGGTGCACACGAGCGCGGCGGGAGTGCTGGTGCTGCCCGAGGCCGAGGCGGTCGACGTACAGATCGACGAGCACGACCTGCGCATCGACGTGTTCCGCAGCAGCGGCCCCGGGGGCCAGAGCGTCAACACGACCGACTCCGCCGTCCGGATCACGCACGTGCCGACCGGCATCGTGGTGAGCTGCCAGAACGAGAAGAGCCAGCTCCAGAACAAGGAGCAGGCGCTCCGCATCCTGCGCGCGCGGCTGCTCGTGGCCGCCCAGGACGAGGCCGACGCCGAGGCGAGCCAGGCCCGACGCAGCCAGGTGCGCACCGTCGACCGCTCGGAGCGGATCCGCACCTACAACTACCCCGAGAACCGGATCTCCGACCACCGCACCGGCTACAAGTCCTACAACCTCGACCAGGTGCTGAACGGCGACCTCCAGCCGGTGATCGACTCCTGCATCGAGGCGGACCTCAATGCCCGTCTCGACGCGGTCGACGCCTGACATGTCGTCCGAGCCGACCGCACGGCGTCGCCTCGTCGACGAAGCGACCGCGCGGCTGGCTGCGGCGGGGGTCGAGTCGCCCGGGCCGGATGCCCGGCTCCTGCTGGCTCACGTGCTCGAGGTCGACCTCTCCCGCCTATCCCTCGTCGACGACGTACCCGCCCCCCTCGCCCAGCGGTACGACGCGCTGGTGGCGCGCCGCGCGGCGCGTGAGCCGCTCCAGCACCTGACCGGGACCGCGGCGTTCCGGCGCGTGGAGCTGGCCGTCGGGCCCGGGGTCTTCGTGCCGCGACCCGAGACCGAGCTGCTGGCAGGCTGGGCCATCGAGCGCGCTGCCGAGCTCCGGGCGCCGGTCGTGGTCGACCTCGGGACCGGCTCCGGCGCGATCGCCCGCGCGGTCGCCGACGAGGCACCCCACGCCCGGGTGCACGCGGTGGAGCTGGACCGGGCAGCGCACGCCTGGGCCGCCCGCAACCTGGCCGGCACCGGAGTCGACCTGCGGCACGGCGACCTCGGGGAGGCGTTCGACGACCTCACCGGCAGCGTCGACGTGGTGGTCAGCAACCCGCCGTACATCCCGCACGAGGCCTGGGAGTCGGTGGCCGCGGAGGTGCGCGACCACGATCCCGACCTCGCTCTCTACGCGACCGGCGACGGTCTCGACGTGATCAGGGTCGTCGAGCAGCGCGCCGCCCTGCTCCTGCGGCCCGGGGGAGTGGTCGGCGTCGAGCACGCCGACGTGCAGGGGGAGTCGGCGCCCGCGGTGTTCACCGGCACGGGACGATGGGAGCAGGTGCGCGACCATCGCGAACTCGCCGGGCGCGCCCGGTTCGTCACCGCGCGCGCCGTTCCGTGTGGCCCATGCGGCGACTGATGCCGGTTAGATTGCGTCCCAACTGCGAGCAGATCCCGA
>JAWWPM010000393.1:0-3383 GCA_033854915.1 Nocardioidaceae bacterium | reverse complement strand
GTGGCGACCCGACGTACCGCCTCGACGGCGACGTCGTGTGGCGCGGCATCCGTACGCCGTCGGGCGCCGCGACCCTGCAGGTCCGGGCGCAGGCCGCCGACGGTGACGTCCACGCCGAGGCCTGGGGCCCCGGCGCGACGTGGGCGCTCGACCATGTGCCGGCGATGCTCGGATCAGACGACGATGCCACCGACTTCCGGCCGGACCTCCACCCGCTCGTCGCCGAGGCGTGGCGGCGACGCCAGGTCCGGTTCGGAGCCGGCCACCGGCTGTGGGAGGCGCTGGTACCCGCGGTGATCGAGCATAAGGTGACCGGGCAGGAGGCGTTTGCGGGGTTCCGCCGCCTGGTCCACCGGTACGGCGAGCGGGCACCCGGCCCGGGCGGCGACCTGCGGCTCTGGGTCCAGCCCGACGCCGCGACGGTGCGGGGCGTCCCGTCCTGGGAGTGGCTACGGATGCACATCGACCCGGCCCGGTCCCGGACGCTCGTGCGCGCCGCCGCCGTGGCCGACAGCCTCGACCGGCTGACCCGCGACGATGCCGACACCAAGCTCCGCACCCTGCCCGGTGTGGGGGAGTGGACCTCGGCCGAGGTGCGCTCGCGGGTCTTCGGCGATCCCGATGCGGTCAGCTTCGGTGACTACCACGTCGCCAAGGACATCGGCTGGGCCGTCACCGGCGAGCCGTTCGACGACGACCAGCTGCGCGAGTTCCTCGCGCCGTGGCGCCCGCAGCGCAACCGGGCCGCGATGCTGATCCACGGGCTGGCCGGGGGCCGACCGCGACACGGCCCACGGATGGCGCCGCGCACCCACCTGCCCGCCGGATAGAGTCTGTAACTCCGAGTTACCGGAGGCCGAGTTGACCGATCTGGCGGTGCTGCGCGACGCCGACGAGGCCGGGGCGCGGGCGTTCTTCGCCGAGGTCGGCCCGGAGGACCTCGTGGCCGCGATCCACGCAGCCACCGACGACGACCTCCTCGCGCTGCTCGGCCGCGACCAGGTCCGCACCGCCGCGGTCGAGGGCATCATCGAGCGCCTGCACGAGTACGCCGTGCCCGAGCGGCTGGCGCCCCTCCACGGCGTCGTGCGCTTCGACCTGGTCCGGCGCGACACCGTCCTCGAGCGACACGGCCTGGAGTTCGTCGACGGCGTGATGACGCCGCGGCCGCACCTCGGCGCGGCAGAGCCGGTCGACGTCGTGATGACCACCAGCCTGGTCCGGTTCGTCCGGCTCGTCAGCGGGGAGCGCAACGCGGGCCTGGAGTTCCTCGCGGGCACGCTCGACATCGAGGGCGACGCCGACCTCGCGCTGGGGATCGGCGGCATCTTCCGGGTCCCGGGCACGGGCGCCGTCGCGGTCGATCCCCGCCTGCTCGACCCGGTCGACGTCGCCACCGTGGTCGGAAGCGTCCCCGCTGTGCACCTGCGCAAGGTGATGCGCTCGGAGTTCCGCTCGGTGGTGCTCGGCGAGATCTTCCGCCGGCTGCCGGAGTTCGTGAACGAGCGCAAGGCCCGGGGCGCCGAGCTGTCGGTGGGCTTCCGTCTGCTCGGCAACCCGAGCGGCGAGATCGACCGTTACGTCGTACGCGTGCATGACGGCGTCGCCACCGTCGAGACCGGGGACGCGGGAGGGGAGCGGGACGCCACCATCACCTGCGAGGGCCACGACTACCTCCGGCTGGCGACCGGCCACCTCAGCCCGGTGCTGGGGGTGCTCAAGGGCCAGCTCAAGGTCAAGGGCGACAAGGCGAAGGCCCTGCAGCTGAGCTCGGTGATCGACATCCCGCACGCCTCCTGAGTCCCGCGAGGGTCACAGCAGCGGGCGGAGCGGGTTGAGCACGAACTCGGTGAAGCGGCGGTAGATGTCGCGGGCCTCCCACTCCGCCTGCGTGAGCTCCAGCGAGTGGGACTCGTCGAGGCGGAAGACGTCCTCGAGCGCGGAGGCGAGCCGGGGGTCGATGATCTCGACGTTGATCTCGAAGTTGCCCTGCAGACTGAGCCGATCAACGTTCGCGGTGCCGACCGTGGCCCACCGGCCGTCGATGGTGGCGGTCTTGGCGTGCACCATGGCGTCGCGATAGCGCAGGATCCGCACCCCCGACCGCAGCAGCTGGGAGAAGTAGCCGCGCGAGATCCAGTCGGCGACCACGTGGTTGGACTTGGCCGGGATCAGGAGGCGGACGTCGACCCCGCGCGCCGCGGCCTGGGTGAGGGCGTCGACGAAGTCCTGGTCGGGCAGGAAGTAGGCGGTGGTCATCCAGATGTTGCGGCTGGCCCGCGCGAAGGCCTCGAGGTACATCGACCGGATCGGGAACATCCACAGCCGGGGCACGTTGCGGTGGATCCGGATCGTGGGCTCCCAGGTGGACGCGGTCTCCAGCAGGAGCGGTCGCTCGCTGGCCCGGATCCGCCGCCGACGGTTGAGGTTCCAGAAGTCGGCGAACGCGCGCTTGAGGTCCCAGACGCCCGGCCCGGTGATCCGGACGTGGGTGTCGCGCCACTCGGTCGCGTAGGCGTCACCGATGTTGTATCCGCCGACGAACCCGACGGCGTCGTCGACCACCAGGATCTTGCGGTGGTCGCGGCCGTAGCGGCGCAGGTCGAACGGCCGCCAGCCGGCGGCGTACACCGGATAGGGGAGCACCTTCATCGACGGCGGGAACCGCTTGAACCGCGGCGAGACCACGAGGTTCGCGAAGCTGTCGTAGATGCAGTAGACCTCCACGCCGCGCTCCGCCGCCGCTTCGAGCGCGGACTTGAAGCGCTGCCCGACCTGGTCGCCCTTCCAGATGTAGGTCTCGAAGAGGATCTGGCGACGGGCGCCCTCGATCGCGGCGAGCATGTCGTCGTACAGGTCGGTCCCGAAGGTGTACGTCGTCACCTCGCCCTCCCCGACCGGAACGGTGGCCGGTGAGTCGGTGGGGAAGGAGACGGCCCGTCGCTTGCCGCGCCGACGGTAGGAGTCCACCAGGGTCATCGCGGTCGCCAGCGCGAACGGCGCCGCCGCCACCCCCACCGCGGTACGACGTGCTGCGGTGATCCAGCGGTCGCTCGCGATGGGCAGGTGCACGCCGCCACGCTACCCACATGGGGGGACCCGCCCGGTGCGGACGAGGCTCCCGGCTCGCTACGGTGACCGCGTGTTCGAGCCGGGGTCGACCATCGTGCTCCATGAGGTGCTGCACGGGCAGGACTGGCTGACCCATACCGAGACCGTCGTCGCCGACGACGGGCACGAGCTGGTCACGCTCCTGCGGCCCGGCACGCCGTTCACCTTCCACGACCATCCGCAGGGACCTCATCCTTGGGCCGCGGAGCACGCGTCCTGGGAGGGCCCGGCCCTGCTCCAGGCGACCCGCGCTGGAGACCGGTACGGCGCCT
>JAWWPM010000392.1:0-3087 GCA_033854915.1 Nocardioidaceae bacterium | reverse complement strand
TCGTCGCCCGTGGCCGGCGGTGTGTGCACCGGCGCGGGCATCGGCCCGACCCGGATCGACCGGGTGATCGGCGTGATCAAGGCCTACACGACGCGGGTCGGCTCCGGGCCGTTCCCGACCGAGCTGTACGACGAGGACGGCGAGAAGCTCTGGAAGATCGGCGGCGAGGTCGGTGTCTCCACCGGCCGCGACCGCCGGTGCGGCTGGTATGACGCCGTGGTCGCGCGCTACGCCTCGCGCGTGAACGGCCTGACCGACCTCTTCCTGACCAAGCTCGACGTGCTCTCCAGCTGGGAGCGGGTGCCGGTCTGCGTGGCCTACGACGTCGACGGCGAGCGCCAGGACGAGATGCCGATGACGCAGACCGAGTTCCACCACGCGAAGCCGGTCTATGAGTACCTCGACGGCTGGTGGGAGGACATCTCCGCCTGCCGCTCGTTCGAGGACCTGCCGGCCAACGCCCGGGCCTACGTCCGGGCGCTGGAGGAGATGTCGGGCACCAGGATCTGGGGCGTCGGGGTCGGGCCCGGCCGCGAGCAGACGCTCGTCGTACCCTCCTGACAGCCCGCGGCCGGGGCTAGGCTCCGCCCATGCTGGATCCTCGCGAGGCCATCGACACCCTGAGCGCCCCGTTCAAGCCGCCCCCCGGCTATCGCGCCGCCCACGCCAAGGGTGCCTTCTACTCCGGGGTCTTCCGCGCCACACCCGAGGCGTCCGCGTTGTGCCGGGCCCAGCACCTCGACGGCTCCGAGGTGCCGGTGCTGGTGCGCTGGTCCAACGGCGCGGGCACCTCGGTGTGGCCCGACGGAAAGCCCGACATCCGGGGGATGGCGGTGCGGTTCAGCCCGGCGGCCGGTGACACCGACCTGCTGTGCCAGACCTCCCCACGGTTTCCCACCGACGACCCGGCGGTCTTCGTACAGATGGCGGAGCCGGCCGTGCACCAGTGGAAGCTGCCGCTGTTCATGGCGCGGCACCCGAGCACCATCGGGCCGCTGCTGGAGGGCATGCGCAAGAACGCCCTCCCCAAGCCGGTCAGCTATGCCGAGATCCCCTACTTCCCGATCCATGCCTACGGATGGCTCGACACGCAGGACCGGCGTACCTGGGTGCGCTACGAGATGCAGCCGGTCGCCACGGCGGCGGACCGCCTCGACGAGCAGTTCGCGGGGCCCGACCGCCTGCGCGAGGAGATCGTGGCCCGGCTGGCTCGCGGCCCGGTCGAGTTCGACCTCCACGTGCAGGTCGCCGGTCCGGACGACGCCCCGCACTCGGCGGTATCGGTGTGGAAGGACCCTCGCGACTTCGTGGCCGGTCGCGTCAGCGTGATGACCCCGGTCGAGGATCCCGAGCAGGGCGACGAGGTCGTGGTCTTCGACCCGACCCGGATCATCGATGGCCTCGAGCTCTCCGACGACCCGATCCTGCGTTACCGGCCGGCGGCTTATGCCGAGTCGGTGGCCCGTCGGCAGGGCGTGCCCAGGGGCTGACCGGTGACTTGATCGCGGAGTGACGACGGCGGTCAAGCGGCCCGCATCCCGCCGTCGCAGGCTGGGCACATGACCCTTCCGTACGCAGAACCCCTGACCCTGATCGATCCCGCCGACCTCGTCGTCCCCGAGCCGCCGCGCCGCGGCGAGGAGGGCGGTGAGCCCTGCTTCCCGTGCAGTGACCGGTCGGACGCCAACCTGATCTGGTCCGACGACACCTGGACCCTTCACAACCCCGGCCAGACCGGGCTTCCGGGCTCGGTGTGGCTGGCGTCGCGGGCGCACTTCGACTCGTTCGCCGACATGCCACCCGACGTCGCCGCGACGTTCGCGGGTGTCTGTGGGCGCGTCGAGCGGGCGGTGCTGTCCCTCGGCGACGTCGGGCGCGTCCATGTCTACCGCTGGGGCGACGGCGGCGCGCACTTCCATGCCTGGTTCGTGCCCCGGCCACTCGGGCGGCTCGACATGAGCGGCCCGCAGCTGATGGCGTGGGAGGACGTGCTGCCGCCCGCGACGGAGGAGCAGATCGCTCTGGTGGGCCGGCGGATCGCCGCGGCGATGGCGTAGCCGATGTCCGTGACCACCGCTCCCACCCTGGACCGCCGGCTCGGCCTCGGCGACGCCGTCTTCATCGGACTCGGCTCGATGATCGGCGCGGGCGTCTTCGCGGCGTACGCCCCGGCCGCCCGCGCCGCCGGCTCCGGACTGCTGATCGGACTGGCGCTGGCCGCGGCGGTGGCCTACTGCAACGCGACCTCCTCGGCGCAGCTCGCGGCGGCGTACCCCCGCGCCGGGGGCACCTACCTCTACGGCCGCGAGGTGCTCGGTGACTGGTGGGGGTATCTCGCCGGTTGGGGCTTCATGGTCGGCAAGACCGCGAGCTGCGCGGCGATGGCGCTGACCTTCGCGGCGTACGTCGCACCCGACGGCTGGGCGCGGCCGGTCGCGGCTGCGGTGGTCGTCGTGCTGGCCCTGGTCAACTGCGCGGGCATCACCCGGACCGCCCTGCTGACGCGGGTCCTGGTGTCGCTGGTGCTGGTCACCCTGGTGGTGGCCTGCGTGGCGTGCCTGGCCGGCGGCTCGTCGTCGGGTCTGTCCGGCTGGTCGTCGCCCGAGCACGGTCTCTATGGGGTGTTGCAGTCGGCCGGGCTGCTGTTCTTCGCCTTCGCCGGCTATGCCCGGATCGCCACGCTCGGGGAGGAGGTGCGGGAGCCGGCGCGGGTGATCCCGCGGGCGATCGTGGCCGCCCTGGCCGGCGCCGTCGTGGTGTACGCCGTGGTGGCGGTCGCCGTGCTCTCGGTGCTGGGTGAGCCCGGCACCGCCGCGTCGTCGGCCCCGCTCGCCGACGCGGCGCGGGTCGTCGCCGCGCCGTGGGTGGTCGGAGTCGTCCGCGTCGGGGCCGCGCTGGCGTCGGCCGGCGCGCTGCTCGCACTGGTCGCCGGGCTGGGCCGGACCGGGCTGGCGATGGCGCGCGAGGGTGACCTGCCGCGTTGGCTGGACGCCGTACACCCACGCTTCCGGGTGCCGCACCGCGCCGAGCTCTCCGTGACCGCCGTCGTCGTGGTGCTGGTGCTCACCACCGACCTGCGCGGTGCGA
>JAWWPM010000391.1:0-6255 GCA_033854915.1 Nocardioidaceae bacterium | reverse complement strand
AACGGCTTGGAGAACGCCAGCGAGCTCGACTTGGCGATGATCGTCTTGTCGAGGTCGAAGAACGCCGCGGACCTGGCACGAGTGGGCCGGCCCGGGCGAGCGGATCCTCGACTGCCGGCCATGCCTCCATGGTAGGTGTCGGCGCCAGTGGCCGGCTGGTTCGCCGCGCGCCGCTGACCGTCCACAGACACGGTTCGGGCACCGGTCGTTCACACGGACAGCCGGGACCTCGCGGCGGTGGACAGGGTCGCGGCATCGTGGGGACATGACCGCACCGCTCTTCGTGACCGCGGACGAGACCCTGCTCGACGAGCTCCTCCGGCTCGCTGCCGCGGCCGGCAGCACGCCCGAGGTCGCCCACGACGTGCCGGCCGCCCTCCGGGGCTGGCTGCAGGCGCCTCTGGTGCTCGTGGGAGCCGACCTGGCCGACGCGGTGGGCCGGGCCGCGCCCGACCGACGCGACGCCGTGTTCGTCGTGCTGCTGGGCTCGAGCCCCGACTCGGTCTTCCAGACCGCCCTCGCCTGCGGCGCGGAGAGCGTCGCGGAGCTGCCGAGGTCGGCGGGCTGGCTGGTCGAGCGGCTCACCGACGTGGTCGACACCGGCCCCTCCCGCGGGCTCACGATCGGGGTGATCGGGGGCAGCGGCGGTGCAGGCGCGACCACCTTCGCCTGCGCACTCGGCCAGGTGGCCGGCCGTACGAGCGCCGCGGTGGTCGTGGATGCCGATCCGCTCGGCCCGGGGGCCGACCGCGTGCTCGGCCTCGACCTCGTCGACGGCGTGCGGTGGGATTCCCTCGGCCATGCAACGGGCCGGCTGAGCGCGCGGGCACTGCGCGACTCCCTGCCGCGGCGAGACGGCGTCGCCGCCCTGAGCTGGTACGCCGGGCCGCAGCCGAGGCCCCTCCAGGCCTTCGCCGTGCGTGAGGTGCTCTCGGCGTCCCGCCGCGGTCACGACCTGGTGGTCGTCGACCTGCCCCGCGGCCCCGACCCTCTCGTCGAGGAGATCACGTCGCGCTGCGACCAGCTGCTCGTAGTGGTGCGGCCGACCGTGGCGGGGGTCTCGGCAGCGGTGCGGTTGTGTGGGCGGTTCGCTGATCCCCGACGGCTCGGGCTGGTCGTGCGCGGCCCCGGTGTGGAAGACGATGCCGTGTCCTCGTTGACCGGCGCACCGGTGCTGGTCCGGATGGGTGACCAGCGCGGCCTGGCCGAGGCGATCGACCTCGGGTTCGGGCCGGTCCGCACCCGCCGTGGCCCGCTCGGGCGGGCGGCCGCAGGCGTGCTCGCGGGCCTGACCGACGCGCGGGCGAGGGCCGCGTGAGCGCGATGAGCGACGCGCTGGTCGACGAGGTGCGCGACCGGCTGGCCCGCGAGCCGGGCCCGCTCACTCCCCACCGGGTCGCCGAGGCACTGCGTGCCTCCGGCAACCCCGTCGGCGATGCGACCGTCCTCGCCGTGCACGAGACGCTGCGCCGCGACGTGGTGGGCGCCGGCCCGCTCGAGCCGCTGCTCCGCCTCGAGGGAGTGACCGACGTGCTCGTGAACGGGCCCGAGCAGGTCTTCCTCGACCGCGGGGCAGGTCTGGAGCTGACCGACGTCACCTTTCCGCACGACGATGCGGTCCGTCGGCTGGCGCAGCGACTGGCCGCCGCCGGTGGACGACGCCTCGACGACGCGACCCCGCACGTGGACGTCCGCCTGGCCGACGGCACCAGGTTCCACGCCGTGCTGGCGCCGCTCGCCCGCCCCGGCACCGTGCTGTCGCTGCGGATCCCGCGCGGTCGGGTGCTCACCCTCGACGAGCTGGTCGAGTCCGGCACGGTGACCGAGCACGGCGCCCGTCTGCTGCGGACCCTCGTGTCGCGACGGCTCGCGTTCCTGGTCAGCGGCGGCACCGGCTCAGGCAAGACGACCCTGCTCAACTCGCTGCTGTCGTTGGTGCCCGCGGACGAGCGGCTGGTCCTCGTCGAGGACGCCAGCGAGCTGCGCCCCGAGCATCCCCACGTGGTCGGGCTGGAGGCCCGGCCGGCCAACGTCGAGGGCGCCGGGGAGGTGGGGCTGCGGGCCCTGGTGCGTCAGGCGCTGCGGATGCGCCCCGACCGGTTGGTCGTCGGGGAGGTGCGTGGCGCCGAGGTGGTCGAGCTGCTGGCCGCGCTCAACACCGGGCACGAGGGTGGCTGCGGCACCATCCACGCCAACTCCGCCCGCGACGTCCCGGCCCGGGTGGAGGCGTTGGCCCTCGCCGCCGGGTTGGGGCGCGACGCGGCGCACAGCCAGTTCCTGGCCGGGGTGGACGCCGTGCTCCATCTGGGTCGCGACCTCGACGGTCGGCGGGTGCTGCGCGAGGTAGCCGTGCCCACACGTCGTACCGACGGGACGGCCGAGGTGCGCACGGCCATCGCCTTCCCCGGAAGTGGAGCCTCGGTCACGGGGCCGGGGGAGGGCGAGCTCGTGGAGCGGCTGTGCCGGTGACGCTGGTCGCATCGGCGCTCGCAGCCGTTGCCGTGCTCCTGGCCGCAGCTCCCACCCCGCCGCCCCGAGGGTCGTCGGTCCGGCTGGCTCGGTGGTTGCCACCGATGGTCGGGGGCGGGCTCGTGCTCGTGCGCCCGGGCACGTGGCTGGTCCTGTCGGCGATCGTCGTCGGCGCGGTTGCGGCCGCCCGGTCACTGTGGCGCCGCCGGGTCGAGGCACGACTCGCCGCCCTCACCACCTCGTCGGTGGTGGAGGTGTGCGACCTGCTGGCGGCCGAGCTGGCGGCCGGCCGCCCGCCCGGTGCCGCTCTCGACGAAGCGGCGGCGGCCTGGCCGGGTCTGCTCCCCGTCGCCGACGCCTGTCGCCTCGGAGGCGACGTGCCCGCTGCGCTGCGCCGTGCGGCCCAGGCGCCGGGTGCCGACGGACTGCGGCTCCTCGCGGGCGCGTGGTCGGTCTCCCAGCGCACCGGCGCCGGGCTGGCCGCCAGCGCCCGCCGGGTGGCCGAAGCCTGTCGACTCGAGCAGAGCACACGTCAGGCAGTGGCCGGGGAGCTGTCGTCGGCCCGAGCAACCTCCCGACTGGTCGCCGGGCTCCCGGTGCTGGCCCTGCTGATGGGGACCGGTTCGGGCGCCGACCCGTGGACGTTCCTGCTCGGCACCGCTTACGGGCTGGCCTGCCTGGCCGGCGGGCTCGCGCTGGGCTTCGCCGGCCTGTGGTGGATCGAGCTGCTGGCGCGAGCGGTCGACCGATGAGTGCGCTCCTCGCCGCACTGCTGGCCGGCGCCGCGGTCCAGTGGCTGGTGCCCGGAGGGTTACGGTCGCCGCGGTCCGGTGCCGCGGTGCTGCCGGCGCTGGATGACTC
This sequence comes from Nocardioidaceae bacterium, assembly GCA_033854915.1. Taxonomy (GTDB): domain Bacteria; phylum Actinomycetota; class Actinomycetes; order Propionibacteriales; family Nocardioidaceae; genus Nocardioides. The sequence goes on along the minus strand of JAWWPM010000391.1, from coordinate 2,925 downwards.
CTCCGACGGGCGGCTGCGGTTCCTCTGGTGCGCGGTTGCGGGTGCCGGGCTGGCGCTGTTCGTCTCCGGGCGGGCCGGGCTCCCGGTCGGCCTGGTGGCGGCCGGTGTCACCTGGGTCGTCCTCGGACGCGTCGAGCCCACCGCCGTGCGCCGCGCTCGCGAGGCGGCCGAGCGCGACCTGCCCGGACTGGTCCACCTCCTCGCGGCCGCGTTGGAGTCGGGCTGTGCGACGGGCGAGGCGGTCCGTCTGGTGTGTGACGCCTACCCCGGTCCGGCAGCCGAGCTGGTGGCCTCGGTCTCACCGAGACTGGCCCTCGGGATCGACGTCGAGGGTGCGTGGCGTCCGGTCCTGGACCACGCCCGGCTCGCAATCCTGGGGCGAACCATGGTGCGCGCGCACCGTTCGGGGGCCTCGGTGGCCGGCGAGGTCTCTGCGCTGGCCGACGAGCTCGGCCGCCGCTCCCGGCTGCGCACCGAGGAGCGCGCCCGGTCGGTGGGAGTGAAGGCGGCGGTGCCCCTGGGGCTGTGTCTGCTGCCGTCGTTCGTGCTGCTGGGGATCGTGCCGCTGGCGGTCAGCCTGATGCAGTCCCTCGCACTGTGAGGCGGCCGGCCGGCCCGTTCTTCGTCCACCGCCGGGGCCCGCGCAGCAGCCCTCCCCAGGCCATCCCCGAGGGCGGGCCCACCGGGGCGGTCGTCCACGAGGGTGATGACCACGGCCGCACGGTGCGGTCGAGAAGGAGGAGACATGCACAGGCGTCGCGACCAGCGCGGGATCACCACCGCGGAGTACGCCGTCGGCACGGCTGCGGGTGCCGGGCTGGCTGGCTTGTTGTTCAAGCTGCTGACGGGAGGTTTCGGCGAGCAGCTGCTGCGCACGCTGTTCGACCACGTGCTGTCCCTGCTGGGCGTCGGATGACCCGCTGCGAAGAGCGCGGCGCCGCCACCGCCGAGCTAGCCCTGTCGATCCCGCTCCTGGTGTCACTGACGATCGGCCTGGTGTGGTTGCTCAGCGTCGGAGTGGCTCAGGTGCAGATGGTCGATGCGGCCCGCGAGGCGGCTCGGGCCACCGCGCGTGGCGACCCGCTCGGCGAGGCAGTGGCGAGAGGTCAGCAGGTGGCGCCGGGCGCGACTGTGACCGTGACCCTCGCCGGCGGCAGCGCCGTCGCGACGGCCTCGGGCGACGTGGCTCCGCCGGGTGGCCTGCTCGGGTTCCTGCCCCATGTGCACCTGCAGGCCCGGGCCGTGACCGCGGCGGAAGCGCCGTGACCGGGCGGCTGGCCCGGCGCCGGCGCACCCAGCACGGCTCGGCGACGGTGCTCGTGGTCGCCTTCGCCGCCGTCCTGCTGCTGATCGGGAGTGCGCTGGGTGTGGTGGCGGCGGTGATCCGTGAGCACCGGGTCGCCCAGAGCGGGGCAGACCTCGCTGCCCTGTCCGCGGCCCGCGCGCTCTCACTGGGTGGTGACGCGTGCGCCGAAGCAGCCCGCATCTCGACCGCAGACGGTGTCCGCATGACGAGCTGCCGAGTCGACGGCGCCGTGGTGACGGTCAGCGTCACGGCACCGGGGCCGCACTGGCTCGGTCAGCGCGCGGACCTGGCGGCACAGGCCCGGGCCGGGCCGGGGTGAGCCGACATCACTCGCGGGTGGTGTCCTCGGTGGAGTGGCCGGCGGCGTCGGCGCGGGCGTTGCGCTCCGACAGCTTGCGCAGCTCACGACCCTCGCGGCGGTGTCGCAGTGAGCGCTGCACGCCCACCCGCGAGATCGAGAAGCCCCACAGGATCGCCAGACCCGACGCCAGCCCGAGCAGGAAGATGGTCTGGGCGCTGAGGTGGGCGCCGAGCAGCGACGCCGTTCCGCTGGTGCTGAAGAGTGCGGCCAGGATGAAGATGACACCCGCGCCGATCAGCAGGAGTCCGAGTACGACCATGCAGGCAGGCTACTCAGTCGGTGCTCCGCCGAGAAGCACGTCAAGGAGCCGCACGGCGCCGTCCTTGTCGAGCGGGTGGTTCTGGTTGCCGCACTTGGGCGACTGCACGCACGACGGACAGCCGTCGGGGCACTCGCAGGACACGATCGTCTCGCGGGTGGCGGCCAGCCACGCGGCCGCGGTCTGGTAGCCGCGGGCGCTGATGCCCGACCCGCCGGGGTGGCCGTCGTACACGAAGACGGTCAGCTGCCCGGTGTCGGCGTGCAGCGCGGTCGAGACGCCGCCGATGTCCCACCGGTCACAGGTGGCGAAGAGCGGGAGCAGCCCGATCGAGCAGTGCTCGGCCGCATGGGCCGAGCCGGGCAGGTCGGCGCGGTCGAACCCGGCCTCGGTCAGGACGTCCTCGGGGATCGTCCACCACACCGCCTGGGTGCACAGCGACTGGACGGGTAGGTCCAGCGGCACCTCGTCGATGACGTCGCCCGAGGGTTGTCGCCGGCGCAGGTAGGCGACCACCTGGTGCGAGACCTCGACCGTCCCGAACGAGACCCGCGCGGCGCCCCAGGTGCGGTGCTCCAGCTCGGTGTCGATGGCGATGTCGGTGAGCTCGCGGGCGGTCGTGGAGTAGGCGACGTCGCAGCGGCTGATCATCGCCACGTGGTCGTCGAGGTCGAGCGACTCCACGAGCCAGGTCTCGCCGCGGTGGACGTAGACCGCGCCGTCGTGGGCGGTCGCGTGCGAGCTCGAGGAGTCCACGGTGCCGACGACCCGGCCGGTGCTGGTCTCGACGAGCGAGATCGGGCGGCCGCTGCCGGAGCGGATGTCGGTCAGGGCGCTGGCCGGCTCGGGGTGGGTCCAGTACCAACCCTGGGGCCGGTGCCGGAGCCGCCCGGACTCGGTGAGCTCGTCGACGAGGCCGCGCGCGGTGGGCCCGAAGAGGTCGAGCCCGTCCTCGCGCAGGGGTACCTCCTGGGCCGCGGCACACAGGTGCGGGCGGAG
>JAWWPM010000390.1:0-2629 GCA_033854915.1 Nocardioidaceae bacterium | reverse complement strand
CGTGCAGGCGGCCGCCGGCGACGGCCCGGTGGTGACCAGCTTCGTGTTCAACGTACGGAACCTCCCAGCCGCTCTCTACAAGGCTCTGGGCGGCTTCGCCACCAACGGCGTCAACATGACCAAGCTGGAGAGCTACATGGTCGGCGGCGAGTTCACCGCGACCCAGTTCCTCGCCGAGGTCGACGGCCATCCCGACGACCTTCCGGTGAAGCGCGCGCTGGAGGAGCTGGAGTTCTTCACCACCGAGGTGAAGGTCCTCGGCGTCTATCGGGCGGACCCCTTCAGAACGGGCTGACCCGCGCCGGCAGGGCGCCGGCGCGGATCGGGGTCCGGCCTGGGGGGCCCGGTGGCCCGGGTGGCCCAGGTGGCCCTAGGTGCCGGCGTTCGAGGTGTCGCCGGCCATCAGGTTGAACATCGCGCCCTGCGGGTCCGCGAGCACCGCCATCCGGCCGACGCCGGTGACGTCGAACGCCGGGGCCACGACCTGCCCGCCGAGCTCCTGCGCCTTCGCCACGGTCGCGTCGACGTCCTCGACGTTGAAGTAGACGTTCCAGTGCGGCGGGATGCCCTCCATCGGCGGGTTCATCGCCCCACCGATCTGGCGGCCCTCGGCGTTGGTGAGCACCGTGTAGGAGCCCTCCTCCATGTCCATGGTCTCCGAGCCCATGCCGAGGACCTCGGCGTAGAAGGCGGTGGCCGCCGGGATGTCGGCGGTCATGCACTCGTTCCAGATGAAGGCTCCGGGCTCGTTGCCCCGCTGACTGCCGATGTGCTGGTTGGCCTGCCACAGGTTCACTCGGGCACCGGTGGGGTCCTGGATCGCCGACATCCGGCCGTGCTCCATCACGTCGAACGGGCCTGCGTCGATCTTGCCGCCGGCCGCCTCGACCTTCGCCGTGGTCGCGTCCACGTCGTCGCAGGCGAGGTAGACGTTCCAGAACGCCGGGTGCCCGGCCAGCTCGGGCATCTGACCAGCGATGCCGGCCACGGAGTCGCCCTCGATGTTGGCGGTGATGTAGAAGTCGCCGTCGTCGCCGACCGGTTCCTCGGAGGTCTGCCAGCCGAACAGGCTGCTGTAGAACTCCGCCGCCGCTCTCTGGTCGGGTGTCATCAGGTCCACGTAGTTGGGTGTGCCCTGCACGTAGGACTCGAACTTCGACATGTGCTCTCTCCCTTTGGGATGTGTCTGAACCGACCCCACCGGCCAGCCAACACCCCTGCCTCCCCGGTGGCAATGCCCCCGGTAGGTTCGTCCGGTGGACCTCGCCGTGATCGCCGTCGCCTTCGGCGCGATCTTCCTGGTCGAGCTCCCCGACAAGACCTTCGTGGCCGCCCTCGTGCTGGCCACCCGCTACAAGCCGGCCGCGGTGTGGGTCGGGGTCGGGCTCGCCTTCCTGGTGCAGACCGCGATCGCGTGCACCGTCGGGCAGGTCGTGACCTACCTGCCGCACAAGGTGGTCGAGTCCGTGGCCGGGCTGATCTTCCTGGTCGGGGCGGTCCTGCTGCTCCGGGAGGCACCCAAGGCGGACGCCGCGGAGGTCGCCACCGAGGAGGAGTACGCCGCCAAGGCAGCGTCGCCGAAGGCCGGGCTGGCCGCGGTGGGCGCCAGCTTCCTGGTGCTGTTCGCCGCGGAGTGGGGCGACCTCTCCCAGCTGCTCACGATCAGCCTGGTCGGGCGCTACCACGACGCCTGGTCGGTGTTCATCGGCGCGTGGGGCGCGCTGCTCCTGGTCTCGGGGCTGGCGGTGGTCGCCGGACGCTTCCTGCTGCGACACATGCGGCTCTCGACGATCCACTACGTCGGCGCCGGCGTCTGCCTCCTGCTCGCGGCCGTGACGGCGTACCAGCTCCTCACGGGGTGACCCCATCCGGCGGCACCCCACTAGAGTGCCGCCATGTCGACGAACCCCATCCCCGGCGGCCGCCCCCCCCACGGCGCCGACTCGGAGGTCGGCCGGCTCGGGACGGTGATGCTGCACCGGCCCGGCGTCGAGCTGAAGCGGCTGACCCCGCGCAACAACGACCGGCTGCTGTTCGACGGCATCCCGTGGGTGGCGCGGGCCCAGGACGAGCACGACGCGTTCGCCGCCGCCCTGCGCGACCGCGACGTCGAGGTGCTCTACCTCATGGACCTGCTCACCGAGACCCTCGCCAGTGAGTCGGCCCGTCACGACGCGATCACCACCGCGCTCGCCAGCCTCCACCTCGGCGACACGATGCGCCGCTGGCTGGGACCGATGCTCCACGACGCCTCCCCCGCCGAGCTGGCGACCCACCTCACGGCCGGCGTGCGCAACGACGAGGTGCGCGGCGGCTTCGGCCTGGTCACCTCGTTGCTGCCCGACTACGACTTCCTGATCGACCCGCTGCCCAACCTCCTGTTCACCCGCGACTCCTCGGTCTGGGTCCGGGACCACGTCACGGTCACCTCCCTGGCGATGCCGGCCCGGGCCCTCGAGACGCAGCTCACCGAGGTGATCTACACCCAGCACCCGCGCTTCGCCGGGACCCCGCGGCTGCACGGCTGGCGCAACGAGCACGTCGAGGGTGGCGATGTCCTGCTCCTGGCACCCGGCGTGCTGGCGATCGGGGTCGGCGAGCGGACGACGCCGGCCGGCGCCGAGCAGCT
>JAWWPM010000389.1:0-3694 GCA_033854915.1 Nocardioidaceae bacterium | reverse complement strand
GGAACGGTTCGCGTCCCTCGATTGACTCGAACAGGTGTTCGACTCATGATGGAGGGATGCTCGTCTCCCCGCCCGGCTGGCCCCGCGAGGTCCGTCCGCCCGACGCCCCTGACTGGGAGCGCTCGGCGTGCAACTGGCTGCTCGACCAGTGTCCCGCCGACTTCCGGGCCTACCCGGCGCTGCGCAAGCACCCCGTCGTGCTGGCCCGTTTCGCGGTGCTCCACATCGAGGCCAACCAGGCCGCCTGCCGGCGGGGTCTGAGCGAGGCGCGCTCCGGCCTGCGCGAGGTCGCCCAGCCCGACATCATCGAGGCCGCGGTCCTGACCTGGCAGGCCGAGGAGGCGCGACTGCTCGGCGTGCACCGCGGAGCCGGGCTCGTCGAGGAGGCCCTGCGCGGGCGCCGCTACGTCGCCCGGCTATGAGTCGAGGGCCGTGACCGGCGCCCGTCACCTCTGGGCCGCTGCCTCGTTGTGCCGTCATGCCCCGCCCGATGATGAACCGACCGATCCTGAAGCGACCGATCCTCGCGACGCTGGTCGCCGGCGCTGCGGCGCTCGCCGCCCTGGCCACCACCTCGACCGCGTCATCGCAGGCTGCCACGAGCCCCCTGCGCTACGTCGCCCTCGGGGACTCCTACAGCGCCGCTTCGGGCGTCTTCCCCCCCGACCCGAGCAGCCCGCTCTGCGCGCGCTCGACGGTGAACTACCCGCACCTGATCGCGGCCCGGACCGGGGCGTCGTTCACCGACGTCACCTGCGGCGCGGCCCAGACCAAGGACTTCTTCACCGGTCAGTACCCGGGCGTCGCACCGCAGCTGGACGCCCTGCGCAGGCACACCCAGCTGGTGACCATGACCATCGGCGGCAACGACAACAACACGTTCATCAGCGCGATCGCCGAGTGCGGCGCAGCGGGGCTCTCGACTCTCGGCCAGGGCAGCCCCTGCCAGGACCGGTACGGCCGGTCGTTCGTCCGCGACATCAAGCAGAAGACCTACCCGGCGCTGGTGAAGTCCCTGAAGGCGGTCCGGCACCGGGCGCCGCATGCCACGGTCGCGATCCTGGGCTACCCGTGGATCCTGCCCGAGACCGGCGGCTGCTTCGACAAGATGCCCGTGGCCACCGGTGACGTGCCCTACCTGCGCCACGTCGAGGCCACCCTGAACGACGCCGTACGCCGTGCCGCGTCCGCGACCGGGGCGACGTACGTGAACCTCGACAAGGCCTCCGAGGGACACGACGCCTGCCAGCCCACGGGCGTGCGCTGGGTCGAGCCGGTGCTCCAGGGCACCAACCCCGTGGTCGTCCACCCGAACGCGCTGGGCGAGAAGCAGCTGGCGAAGCGGGCGATGAAGGTCCTCCACCTGCGGTGAGGGGCGGTCCCCGTCCGCGTACCCGACCTGGGGGTGGGTAGGAGGCTGCGTGGATGAGGCCACCAGGCCTCATACACGCAGTTCTCGGGTGCCAGCTCCCTGGTGGTCGGCGTCAGGAGCCTTCGCCGGTCAGCCACGGAGGTCCGCAGCTCCTCGTCGCTGAGTCCTTCGAGCTTGCGCGCGACCTCCCTGCGGAAGAAGTCGAGGTAGCTGAGCAGCCCCGCGCGCAGATCCTGGCCGAGGCGGGTTCCGGGAAGGGCCCGATGTCACGAGCCGAGGATCCGGCGCGCCAGGTCGACGTGGAAGCGCGTCGAGAGAAGCAGGTCGTCGACGTGGATGCGCTCGTCGGCGTTGTGGTAGCCGGCGTCGAGGACCTCGACGGGGGTGGTGCGGAAGGGGGAGAAGCCGTACGCCGCGGTGCCCCCGGCCGCCCGGAGGTAGTTGCTGTCGGTGAACCCGGTACACATCGTGGGCAGCACCGTCGCGGGGTCGCCCTCCGCGGCCAGGAAGGCCGCCACCGCGTCCGGCACCGGCCCGCCGAAGGGCGATCCGGACGCCTCGACGATCGCCTCGGGCCAGTCCAGCTCGTAGGCGATGTCGTCCCCGAGCAGCGCCCGCACCTGCGCCTCGACGTCGGCCTGCGTCGTACCGGGCAGGATCCGGCAGTCCACCTCGACCGAGGCGCGGGCCGGCATCACGTTGCGCTTGTTGGAGCCCATCAGCTTCGTCGGCGCCAGCGTCGAGCCCATCAGCGGGGCGATCGAGCCGCGCAGGCTCGGGTGCAGCGCCTCCGCCTCGGCGACCGCGCGGTGCAGGTCGGGCTCCTCGCGCCCGAGCAGTGCCGCCAGCATCGCGGTGACCATCGGCGTCGCGGCCGGCTCGGGCATCCCGTCGCCGAGCCGCGGGATCAGCCGGGCGAGCAACGGTACGGCGTTGTTCCCCAGCGTGGGCACGGACGCGTGACCGGCCTCACCGACCGCCGTGACCTGGACCGGGAGCGTGCCCTTCTCACCGACGGAGAGACCGACCACCTCGCGACCGTCGGAGAGCACCAGACGTTCGCCGCCGCCCTCGTTGATGCTGTGGTCGGGCCGGATGTCGGTGCGCTCCTCGAGCAGCCAGCGCATGCCGACATCGGCGAAGCCGTCCTCCTCGTCGGCGACCGCCAGGAACCACAGGTCGCCGCTCGGCCGGAACCCCGAGCGCGCGAGCTCGGCCATGGCGACCGCCCGGGCGGCCACCTCGTCCTTCATGTCGACCGCGCCGCGTCCCCACAGCCAGCCCGCGTCGTCGAGCACCGCCTCGAACGGCGGATGCGTCCAGTCTCGCGGGTCGCACGGCACCACGTCGGTGTGCCCGACGAACGCCAGCGACTCGCCCCCTCCGCCGCGGATCCGGGCCACGAGGTTCGCCCGGTGCGGCTCGCGGGCCACCAGCTCGGCCTCGACGCCGTTCGAGCGCAGGTAGTCCTGGAGGTACTCGGCGCACAGCGTCTCGTTGCCGAGCCCGGGCTCCCGGGCGTTGGTGGTGTCGAGCCGGATCAGGTCGCGGGCGACCCGGACCACTTCGTCGTGCAGTGACTCACTCATGCGCAACTCCCAGTCGGTCGATCACCCAGGCATAGATCTCGGCCTCGTAGCCGAGGTGGCCGGTCCGCCCCGAGGGGCCGACGTGTGCGCCGGCACCGGTCTCGACCCGGAACAGGCAGCGCGGCGACCACTCCGGGTCCGAGTCGCGGAGCGCGGCGACCCACTTCGCGGGCTCGCTGACCATCACCCGCGGGTCGTGCACGGCGCCAGTCACCAGCAGGTCGGGCCGCGCCCCGGCCGGGGGCGGGTTGTCGTAGGGCGAGTAGGCCAGCATCCAGTCGAACTCCTCGCGCACCCGTGGGTCGCCCCACTCCTCCCACTCGTTGACGGTGAGCGGCACGGTCTCGTCGAACATCGTGGTGACCACGTCGACGAACGGCACCTCGGCCACCACGGCACGCCACCGGTCCGGCCGCTGGCTGAACACGGCGCCCTGCAGCAGCCCGCCGGCGCTCAGGCCACGGGTCGCGATCCGGCCACCGTCGACGAGCCCCGCGCCCTCGAGCCCGTCCGCGACCGCGGCCAGGTCGTCGAACGTGTGCTGCTTGGCGCCCATGCTGCCGTCGAGCCACCAGCGCCGGCCCAGCTCCCCGCCACCGCGCGGGTGGGCGTGCACCCACACCACTCCGCGGTCGAGCAGGGCCGGGAGCGCCTCGTCCCACTCCGGCTCGTCGACCTCCTCGTAGGACCCGTAGGCGTAGATCAGGCAGGGCGCGGTGCCGTCGAGCGGGGT
>JAWWPM010000388.1:0-5387 GCA_033854915.1 Nocardioidaceae bacterium | reverse complement strand
GGTGTCGGGCGACAGCGCGCGCTGGAGCCCCCAGGCACCTACTTCGGTGAACGGGCCCCGCAGGTCCCCGTAGAAGTAGTCCCCGGTCTCGCCACCGCCGACACCGCCGACAACCTTGAGGTCGAAGGTCTCCCAACCCGCCATGCCCTGTGCGGTCATCCAGCTGGCCATCGGGATGTTCGGGTCCTGAGCCCACTGCAGGCCGCCCAGCGAGAACACATGGCTGTTCTCGCTGCCGGGTGCCAGCATCACGTGCACGACCTCCGGGTCCCCGGCGTAGCCGGTCAGCCACGGCACCTGTCCCGGATCGGTGAGCACCTTGCCCGGCGGCGCGCTCTGGTAGTTCAGGACGGTTGCCCCGGCCCGCGCATTGGTCGGGTACGGCATCGTGTCGCGCCCCATCTGGACATCGTCGTCGGCCAGGGTCACCGCGAAGTCGCGGTAGTTGGCCGGCTCGTTTCCGGGCGCCCGCACCAGCACCTGCGCGCCGAGATCCTTCAGGGCCCCGGTGACCGGGTCCCGGAAGATCGTCGGTTGCCCCGGCACGGTGGATGCAGGCGCGACCACGAGCATGCCGTAGAGGCCGCGCTTCATCGAGGTGTTGTCGGCCAGGTCGCCGATCGTGGCGCTGCCGATCTCGGTGCTCGGCACGTAGTAGACGTAGTGCCGGACGCCGCCGGGCGCGACGTTCTGGTCCGTCGAGTAGCCGACGTTGACACCGCCCGAGCCGCCCTCGCGGATCACCTTGCCCATCGCGAAGCCGACCGGGGTGGTCAGCTGGTTGCGGAGCGTGACGTCGAGGCACTCGCCTGCCACCGCGTGCATGACCAGCGGGACCGGGGTCTTGGTGCGGGCCACGATCGCCGGCACGTCGCCCGTCGGGACGTACGCCGTACGGCCCGCGCTCGAGGTGTTGGAGCGGTCCAGCGCGGTCAGGTCGAACGACCGGGTGGGCGCGCTCGCGGGGCACGGGTTGCCAGGACCGCTGCTCGCGGGCGGGTCCAGCCCCGTGGGCGTCGGCATCGTGTACGGCGTGCTCGGTGTCGACACCCCGGAGAGCGGCTTCAGGTCAGGGACCAGGCCCGGCAGGATCCGCATGATCCCCCACGCGCCGTCCTGCAGACGGTGCTGCTCACCCTGGGCGTACAGGTAGTCGCCGGGCTGCATCGACATGTTCGGGGCGGACCCGTTGAACACCAGGGTGTAGCGCTCACTGATGCCGCCGTGCACCGTGTCGATGATGGTGCCGTCCGGCACCTGGTTGCCGTCGGCGTCCATGGTCGCCTGCCGAGGCTCCAGTAGGGTCCGGCCACCGACCACGTGCAGGGTGTCGAGGGTCGGCGAGATGCTGATCGTCCTCACCACGAGCGGGTCGTTGGGATACATCCGTGGCAGTGGTGTGAGCGGATCGCCGTACTTCCACGAGCTGAACTGGTTGGCCGCATCGGGCCGGTCGACCAGGGGGTTCGCCTTCAGGTTCATGGTCGAGAAGGTGTCGCCGTCGTTGTCGTTGATGGTCCACAGGGCGAGCTCCCGGAAGCTGCCGTTGACCAGGCCCGGCATCAGCGGGTTGGTGGTGTTGATGTCGACCAGCGTCCCGGAGTCCACGGGCTTGCCGGTGACCGGGTCGGTCCACGTGGATCCCTTGGGCTCGACGATGAGCTGACCGACCAGGCCGTGGCCCCAGCCGTGGATGCCGTCGACGTGGTCGTGCCAGAAGACGTTGTCCAGCTCCACATCGGGGTACCAGCGGTCCTGGAGGAACTCCGTGCCGACGAACTGCCCGACCGGATGGGCCGAACCGAGCTTGCTCATCAAGGTGACCGTCTTGGTGCTCACGTTGACCGACTTGATCTGCCGGACCTCGATGCTGTCGGTCCCTTCCCCGATCGCGATCCACTTCAGGTCGGCCTGGCCATTGGCGTCGGTGCCGGTCAGACCCGCGACCGACGACAGCTTCAGCGAGGTGGCACCCTTGAGGGCCGCCGCCGTCAGGGTCGCCGAGGAGAGCTGGTAGGGACGGACCGAGTGCTCGTAGGCGAAGCCGGCGCTGACGCCGTCCGAGCCCTGGACATCGAACTGCACGTGGTGGATGTGCATGCTGACCTTCGAGAAGTTGTCGAATGCCTTGTTGTCCGGGATCTCGTTGGTGAGCGTCACCGCCACGCAGTCACCCTGGTTGGCACGGATGGCGAGCGGCTCGCCGTTCGTCCCGTCGCCGAGGACGCGGTTCTTGTCCTGGGCCAGGACGAAGATCCGGCCGTCGGTGTCGACGAAGCTCGGCGTTCGCCGGATCGGTTTCGCGATGGCCACGACGTTGTAGGTGCGTTGCGTGCGACCCGCCGGGCACAGTCCGTCCTGCCGTTTCGCCCACGGGCTGGGACCCGAGCTCTGCGCGGCCTGGTCGGCGTTGTCGCCGAGCCACGGCGAGCCCGAGTGACCGTTCGGTGTGAACGGCGGTCGCTTGCCGATATGGGTGCGCAGCAACGGGTAGGCCGGTCTGCCGTTGACCGGGTTGAACAGGATGGCCGGGCGGTTGCCCACCATGTGGCTCTGGTCGATGGCCAGGAGGTTGGGTTGTCCCGCGAAGCCCATCGGTGAGTCGGTGTAGACGGTCGGGTCCGCGGTCTCCCCGAGGTAGAGCGGCTTGGTCGAGGTGCCGGCGATCTTCCAGTCCATGACCGTGGCGTCCTGGCCGTCCGCGTGAACACCCGAGGTCGGCAGCTGGGGCCGGATCCAGGAGTCGAGGTTCTTCGCCGTCAGCTTCACGCCGTTGAACGTCTTGCCGATCAGGCCGGCGGAGTCCACCGGTGTCGGCGGAGCCGGCCGGTCGGCCAGCGGGACCAGGTCGGGCTGCCGGGAGTCGTAGACGCGCCACAGTCCCCACATGCCCGAGACGTAGTGCTTGGCGATGTGGCAGTGGAAGAGGAAGTCGCCGGCGGACTGCTGGACGCCTCCCGCTCCACCCTCGATCTCGAGGTTGTAGGACTCACCGGGGCCGATCGACTGGGAGTCGAGGCGCTGCGAGGGCGACTCGTTGGTCATCGGGTCCTTGCGGAGCCCGGTGTCGGCATAGTTGTACGACGCGTCGGAGACCGGGTTGAACCGCCAGCGGTCGCCGCCACCGTGCAGGTGGAAGATGTGGAACTTCTCCGCGCCCACGTGCATGATCCGGAGCTTGGTGGGGTCGCCGAGATAGCCACGGAAGATCGGCGTCGACGGCTCCCCGAACGTGTAGGAGCTGTAGGCGTGGCTCTTCTCCTGCGGGAAGTCGAGCAGCCGATGCCGGAACGGCTCGCTGCGGTAGTTCAGGGCGAACTCACCGGGTCGGTAGGAGCCGGTCGTGTTGTCCACCAGCGGCAGCAGGCTGCCGTCCTTGGCGGTCAGGGTCTCGTTGTCGTTGCCGAACTCGTGGTGCAGCAGGACTGCCTCGCGGAAGCCGCAGGTCGCCATCGAGCTGGTCGGCATGCAGGCCATGTCGACAGCCGCGGGCTTGATGATGGCCTCCCAGCCCGAGTCGAGCGGCTTGCCGACGGTGTTAGCGTCCCAGTAGGTCGATCCGGGCGGCTCGACCTCGAAGGATCCGAACAGGCCGTGGTCGACGAGGGCGCGCTGGCCGGGACCGGGGCTGAGGTAGTGACCGCCCTCCTCGCGGGCGTCGTTCGGGATCCAGTAGCGATACTCGACGGTCTGGCCGGGCGTGACAGCGGAGGAGATGTTGCCGCCGAGGTGGTCGCCGGAGGAGCTGGCTGCGTACTCGAGGCCGTCGATGTGCATGCCCAGGTCGCCGTCGCTCGCGCCGTTGGTGAAGGTGATGCCGACGCACTCACCCTCGTTGGCGCGGATGACCAGGGGCTGGATGGGGTCGTCGTGAAGTCCCGGCGATACCTTGCCGCTCTGCTCGGCGGTGCGAATCGCGGGGATCGCGCTGGTCAGCGCGTACATGTGGCCGTTCGGGTCGTGGTCACCGAAGCGGTTGGTGGTGATGTCGACGTCGATCGCCGTGACGTCGTACGAACGGTCAACGGGGCCGCCGGACAGGCAGGTGGGGGTTGCAGCCGATGCCGGGGACGTGGCCGCACTGCCGAGTCCGGCGACCGCCGCCGCCAACGCGGCCCCCGCTGCGACGGCCACGAGCCGACGCACGGGGATCGCGCGCGGTCTGCCCGGGCCGCCGATGGTCAAGGCGAGCAACGGGAGAACGACGATGAGCACACTGGCCGCGTCTCCGAGGACACTTGCCGGTGAGGCCAGGGTGCCGTGCAACGCAGCGTGGAGCCAGGCTCCGGCTGCTACCGAGAGCGCAGCGACCGGCCCGACCACGAGCACGTCGCGCCGGGGCGCGCGGTCGGCACGACGTGCCCGCATCAGGTGTGCGGTCAGCGGGACGGTCACCAGCGCGAACGCCGAGGTGGCGCCGAGCATCGAGACGAGCTGGGTGCCGAAGCCTTCGCCGTGGGCGTGGAGGCCCGGCTCGAGGAGGAGGAGCAGCCACGATCCCGCCAGCGCACACAGCAGGGCGGTGGCGAGGTCGGTCAGGACGCGCCCGGCGGCGCGAGCCGGCGACTCCGGCTGGGCGTACGGCATCGTGGTCATCGCAGAGCTCCCTCAGTGGGCGTGGTCGTGGTGGTCGGTGGCCGTGCCCGGGGCCGCGGTGTCGACCGTGGTCAGGTCGACCTGCTCCGCCGAGCCGGGAGCACGAAGGACGAGGTGGCCACCGTCACGCGAGACGACGAAGGTGACGCTGCCGTCGACCTGGGCGTGGGCGGCAAGCACACCGACGCCGAGGGTGCCCCCGGTCGGCGCGATCGGAGCCTTGTGCCCCACCTCGTAGGCGCGCAGCTGCGAGGGGTCGAACGGCGTGCGCTGGTCGCCGGCGGCGACCGTGAACGAGACGCGGACCATCATCTGCGAGTCGGACACGTAGCCGCTGATGTTGTGCGCCATGCCACCCATCCCGAGGTCCTGCTGCGCGACCCCGATGACCTGGCTGACGTCGGTGACGGTCCAGGTGGCGCCGGAGATCTGCAGCGAGTGAGGGTCCGTGTCGGCCGAGAGCAGGTCCGCGGCGCGGACTCCGCCGGCGGCGGTGGCCAGCAGCAGCAGCCCGCTGGCGAGGTAGGACGGCTTCTTCACCCGGGACGTGCGGCGGGTCGCCTGTGCAAGGGACATGGGTCCATGCAAGCCCTCGGGCCTTGTGCTGACCTTGGACGCACGGATGCCCGTGGCCGAAGCCACGGGCATCCGTCGTCACCCCTCCTCAGGTCCTGAAGGTCCAGGTCTCCGCTACCAGCCTGTTCCCTGCCACGTCCCGGATCGCGTTGGTCAGAGTCACCCGGAACTGGGTACCTCCGGCGATGTTCGCGTTCGGGTTGAGCCTGGCCGTC
>JAWWPM010000387.1:0-2619 GCA_033854915.1 Nocardioidaceae bacterium | reverse complement strand
TCGGAGAACCTCGCGGACAAGAAGGGCTGGGCGAAGAACGTCGAGTCGCTGCCGATCGTCCGGCACCTGGAGGAGACCTTCGCCGACCTGCACTGGGTCGACACCGACAGCCACGGGTTCCTGGTGGTCACCGTCGCGGGGGACACCGCGTCCTGCGAGTGGTGGAGCCTGGACACGACCAAGCAACCCTCCGACGGCGCCGAGATCGGCCACGAGCTCACGATCACCGCGGGCGGCTGAGGGCGTGCGGGTGCTCGTGGCCCCCGACAAGTTCGCGGGCACCCTGTCGGCCGTCGAGGCCGCCGAGGCGATCGCGGACGGCTGGCGCCGGACCGCGCCGGACGACGAGCTCGACCTGGCGCCGATGTCGGACGGCGGCCCCGGCTTCGTCGACGTGCTGCACGAGGCGCTCGGCGGCGAGCTGCTCGCGGTGACCGTGTCCGACCCGTACGGCGACCAGGTGCCGGCGGCCGTGCTGCGCGTCGGGCACACGGCCTACGTCGAGTCGGCGCAGGCGGTCGGGCTGCACCTCACCGCGGAGGCCGAACGCGACCCGGAACGCGGCTCCAGCCGGGGCGTCGGCGAGCTGCTGCTGGCCGCGGTCGCCAGCGGCGCGACCCGTGTGGTCGTCGGCCTCGGCGGCTCGGCCACGAACGACGGGGGCGCAGGCGTGCTGGCCGCGCTCGGAGCGACCGCGACCGGCGGCCGGCTCGACGCCGGCCCCGCCGAGCTCGCGGAGCTGACCGCGGTCGACGTCGGCCCCGCACGGGCAGCCGTGGCCGGCGTCGAGCTGCTCGCGGCCAGCGACGTCGACAACCAGCTGGCGGGGTTGCTCGGTGCCACCAAGAACTACGGACCCCAGAAGGGGCTGACCGAGGAACGGCTGGTCACCGTCGACGCCTGGCTGCAGCGGCTGGCGGAGGTCACCGACCGGCACACGGCGTCCCAGAAGGGCGCCGGCGCGGCCGGGGGGATCGGCTTCGCGCTGCTGCTCCTCGGCGGCACCCGTCAGTCGGGCGTGACCCTGGTCGCCGACGCCGTACGCCTGCCGGAGCAGATCCGGGGCGCCGACCTCGTGGTCACCGCCGAGGGCGCCTTCGACTTCTCCTCGCGCTCCGGCAAGGTGCCGTACGGCGTCGCCCAGCTGGCGGCGGAGGGACTGGTGCCGTGCATCGCGCTCGCCGGGCAGGTGCTGGTCGGCTCCCGGGAGATGCGGGCGCTCGGTGTCGAGTCGGCCTACGCGGTGGTCGACCTGGTGGGGGAGGAGCGCGCGTTCGCCGATCCGGCCGGATCCCTGGCGACGCTGGCCGAGCGGACCGCCCGCACCTGGTCGCACTGAGCGGCGAGTGGCGGAGGTTGGCGGAGGAATAACCGGCGGTGTGGGAGGATTGACCCTGCACGGACACCCCATTCCACCGGGAGCAGACACATGACCGAGCAGGTCCAGCACACGCACGAGACCCGCACCGACGGGATCAACCTCAGCGACGGCGCTGCCGGCAAGGTGAAGAGCCTGCTGGAGCAGGAGGGTCGCGACGACCTCGCGCTGCGCATCGCCGTGCAGCCGGGCGGTTGCTCCGGCCTCCGTTACCAGCTCTTCTTCGACGAGCGCACCCTCGACGGTGACGTCGTGACCGACTTCGACGGCGTGTCCGTCGTGGTCGACCGGATGAGCGTCCCCTACCTCTTCGGGGCCACCATCGACTTCGTCGACACCATCGAGAAGCAGGGCTTCACGATCGACAACCCCAACGCCACGGGTTCGTGCGCGTGCGGTGACTCGTTCCACTGAGCACCTGACCTGAGCTCCGGCACAGACAAAGGCCCCGTCTCTCGACGGGGCCTTTGTGTTGCGCCTGCCGGACCGTGGCCGCTTCGTGGGGTGATGGCCAGTCGGGAGAGGACTCTCAGTCCAGGTGCAGGTGCAAGGCGGAGGCGAGCCGCTGGGCGGCGTCGGTGACCCGGATCCGCGGCTTGGGCAGCTCCACGGCGTTGTCCTCGAACCGGATGCTGGGCGCGGGTGAGGTGACCCGCTCCGCGAGCGACCGTCGGGGACGCGGTGCGACGCGCATCGCGAGCGCGACGGCGTCGCAGTCCCGGCGCATGGTGGCGGCGGTGTCGGCGTCGTCGTACGCGCGCTGCTGGTAGGTCATGCGTCGACGGTAGGCGTTACCACCGGGTATCCCGTGCTCTACCGGCCGGTAGTGTTGCGTGCTGCGGTGCAGCCGCAAGGATGGCTCTTGCACCGCTTCCCGACTCCTCGCCCGTCCCAGCCGCCACCCCGACAGGATCCCCATGTCTCTGCTGATCGCAGGATCGATCGCCACCGACCACCTGATGTCGTTCGGCGGCAAGTTCGCCGACTCCCTGGTCGTCGAGCAGCTCGACAAGCTCTCGGTCTCCTTCCTCGTGGACGACCTCGAGATCAGGCGCGGCGGCTGTGCCGGCAACATCTGCTTCGGCCTCGGACGGCTCGGCCTGAGCCCGGTGCTGGTCGGCGCTGTCGGCGAGGACTTCGCCGACTACCGCTCCTGGCTCGAGCGCCACGGCGTCGACTGCGAGTCGGTGCACGTCTCCGACTCCAGGCACACCGCGCGGTTCGTCTGCACCACCGACACC
>JAWWPM010000386.1:0-2593 GCA_033854915.1 Nocardioidaceae bacterium | reverse complement strand
CTGGCACCCGTGGCTGCGCTACGTGATCGCTCTGGTCGGCTTCGGCGCCGCGCTGCTGATCGTCGGAGTGCGGCACCTGCCTCGCCGCGTCGGCGTGGCCGTTGCGGCTGCCGCGGTGATCGCGTGCCTGGCCGGCCCGGCGGCGTACTCCGTGTCCACCGCCGCCACCGCCCACACCGGCTCGATCCCGACCGCGGGCCCGTCGTCGGCCGGGTTCGGCGGCCCGGGTGGCGGGTTCCGCGGTGGCCCGGGAGGCACACCGCCCACCGGGGTGAGGCCGGGCGGCACCTTCGGTGGAACAGCCGGCGGTAGCACGGGTGGTACGACGGGCGGCGCCACCGCCGGCGGCCTGCTCGACGGCAGCACCTCGAGTGCCGCCCTGACCTCGCTGCTCGAGGCCGACTCGTCGTCGTACACCTGGGTGGCCGCGGCCGTCGGCTCCAACAGCGCGGCCGGCTACCAGCTCGCGACGCAGCAGCCGGTGATGGCGATCGGCGGCTTCAACGGCAGCGACCCCAGCCCGACCCTGGCGCAGTTCAAGGCCTGGGTCGCGGCCGGGAGGATCCACTACTTCATCGGCAGCGGCAGTGCCGGCGGGTTCGGCGGTGGTGGCGGCCTCAACGCGACCGGCACCACCTCCTCGCAGATCGCCGCGTGGGTCGCGTCCACCTTCACCGCGAAGACCGTCGACGGGGTCACCGTCTACGACCTCACCACCCCCACCGGCTGACCACGAAGGGATAGTCCGTGACGAAAAGCATGCGATCCGAGCCGAATCGCCTGCTTTTCGTCACGGACTATCCCGGCGAGGGCCGATCAGCGGGGGAGGGCGGCGACCAGGGCGGGCAGGGACCCGGCGACGAGGAGGAGCAGGTCGTCGCGGGTCACCTCGCCGGGCTCGGCGAGCCAGGTCAGCACCAGCTCCTCGGCCAGCGCCGCCCAGCCGCGGACGAGGAGCCGGGCGGCCGGGGTGTCGGGGACGATCTCGCCGTCGACGTCGGTGGTGAAGATCCGGTCGGTCAGCGCGGCCCGCGCGTCGTCGTACACCTGCCGGAGCGCCGCGTTGCCGCCCGCAGCGCCGCGGACCAGCGAGAGGTAGCCCTGCCCGTTGCCGATCACGTACTCGAGGTATGCCGCGACCGAGGCCAGCAGACGGGCCGCCGGCTCGCCCTCCGCGGGCGGGGCGGTGCGCGCGATCAGCTCGTCGGCGGCCCGGCGGCAGACCGCCTCGCGGAACTCCTGCTTGCCGCCGAAGTAGTGGTAGAGCAGCCCCCGCGAGACCCCCGCCTCCTCGGCGAGATCGTCGATGGAGAGCTCGTCCAGCGACCGGGTGGCCAGCTGCCGGACTCCGAGGTCGAGCAGCTGCTCACGACGCAGGGCGGGAGTCAGCCGGCTCCGGGCGGAGGCGGCACGAGCCGAGGGCGCGGCGGGTGGGGTCACGCACAGCACCTTATTGACACTCGTTCAATAACGCCAGTACGGTCGCCCTCATGGCACTCCCCGGACACGTCAGCCACCTCGTCGTCGGCGCCGGCTTCGCCGGTGTCTGTACGGCGATCAAGCTCGCCGAGGACGGCGAGACGGACTTCGCGGTGCTCGAGCAGAGCTCCGACGTCGGCGGGACCTGGCGCGACAACACCTACCCCGGCGCGTGCTGCGACATCCCCAGCCAGCTCTACTCGTTCTCGTTCGCGCCCAACCCGGAGTGGTCGTCGTCGTACTCTCCGCAGCCGGAGATCCAGGCCTACATCCAGCAGGTCGCCCGCGACTCCGGCCTCCTCGACCGGTTCCACTTCGACACCCCGATGACCGACGCCCGCTGGGACGACGACGCCCGGGTCTGGCGGGTGCGTACGCCGTCCGGCGAGCTGACCGCGAGCACCCTGACCAACTGCACCGGCGGGTTGTCGGCGCCCCGGCTGCCCGACATCGAGGGCCTCGACGGCTTCGCGGGCGAGATCTTCCACTCGGCGCGCTGGGACCACGATGCCGACCTGGCCGGCAAGCGGGTCGCGGTGATCGGGACGGGTGCCTCGGCGATCCAGATCGTGCCAGAGCTGCAGAAGGTCGCCGGCCACCTCGACGTCTACCAGCGCTCGGCGCCCTGGGTGATCCCGCGCAACGACCGCACGTACTCGCGGCTCGAGCGCCGGGCCCTGCGCCGCCTCCCCGCACTGCGCCGGCTCTACCGCACCGGCATCTACTGGGCCCACGAGGGCTACGTCCCTGCCTTCACCTGGCAACCCCGGCTGGTCGCGCCGGCCGAGAAGGCCGCGCTGGTCAACCTGCGCAAGGGGATCAAGGACCCCGCGCTGCGCGCGAAGGTGACGCCGCACTTCCGGCTCGGCTGCAAGCGGGTGCTCCGCTCGAACACCTATTACCCGGCCCTCGCCGCCGACAACACCGCCTTGGTCACCGACCCGATCGCCCGGGTCACCTCCGACGCCATCGTCACCGCCGACGGCGTCGAGCACCCGGCCGACGTGATCGTGGTCGCCACCGGCTTCCACACCACCGACCTCCCGATCGCCGCGCACATCGTCGGCCGCGACGGTCTCTCGTTGGCGCAGGTGTGGGCCGACGGCGGGATGGC
>JAWWPM010000385.1:0-3397 GCA_033854915.1 Nocardioidaceae bacterium | reverse complement strand
GTCGCCCGGATCAGCACCCGGCGGTCACGCCACCCCGTGCTGGATGCCTCCGGCGCGGTGCTCGCCGACCTGTGCGACGACCAGGTCGCGACGGAGCGCCTCCTCGGCGAGCCGCAGGAGCTCGCCTGGCGGGAGTGGGAGATCGAGCTGGTCCACGGCGACCGGCAGCTGCTCGACCTGCTCGACGGGGAGATCCGGAGGTCCGGTGGGACACCGGGGACGGTCTCCTCGAAGCTGGCGCACGCCCTGGGAGACCTCCGGCCGCCCACCCCGAGCGCTCCCAGCCGCAAGGCGCTGCGGCGGGGCAGCGTCGCGGGGCTGGTCGAGGCCCACCTCCGACGCCACGTCGACGGCCTGATCGACGAGGACGTCCGGACGCGGTCGGGTGCCTCCTCAGGATCGGTGCACCAGATGCGCATCCAGGCACGCCGGCTGCGGTCGGCGCTGACGACGTACCGGCCGCTCTTCGTCGCCGACTCGGTGGACGCCCTGCGCGAGGAGCTGCGCTGGCTCGGGCAGGCGCTGAGCGCCGCACGGGACGCGCAGGTGCAGCGAGAACGACTGGCCGGGCTGGCGTCCGCCGAGCCCCACGACCTCGTCCAGGGGCGCCTCGTGGAGCACATCGAGACGCGGCTCGACGCGGCCCATCGGGCCGGCCTCGCCGAGGGACTCGCCGCCCTGGACAGTCCGCGCTACTTCGACCTGGTGGAGGCGTTGGAGCTGCTGCTCGAGGTCCCGCCGTTCCGGCGCCGCGCCAAGAAACGGGCGACGAAGACTGTGCCCCGGCTTCTCGAGCGGGACGGCCGGCGACTCGAGCGTGCGGTCGACGTGGCACGGCGGGCGGGCTCGCCAGCGGAGCGGGACGCGGCGTTCCACGAGGCCCGCAAGAAGGCGAAGCGGCTGCGCTACGCCCTCGAGTCGTCGGTGCCCCTGTACGGCGACCGGGCGACCCGCGTCGTCGACGACCTGAAGAAGCTGCAGGACGTCCTCGGCGAACATCAGGACTCGGTCGTCGCCCGCGCCCTCCTTCACGACTACGCCAGCCAGGTGCACCTCGAGGGAGACACCACCTTCAGCTTCGGCCGGCTGCACGCGAGCGAAGAACAGGCTGGACGCGAGCGCGAGGCAGAGTTCCGTCGGCTGTGGCTGCGACGACCCACCAGGAGGCTGCGCCGCCGGCTGGAGAAGTAGATTCCCCGGGGTGATGCACATCGACCTCGAGACCCTCCGCCTCTTCCTCCACGTGCTCGCGGCCACCATCTGGGTGGGCGGCCAGATCGTGCTCGGCGCCCTGGTCCCTGCCCTGCGCGCGGCCGGTCCCGACGTGCCCCGTGCCGCCGCCCGCGCGTTCAACCGGATCGCCTGGCCGGCGTTCGGCGTCCTGATCCTCACCGGCGTCTGGAACGTCCTCGCGGAGGGCGACAAGGGTCACGACTACCAGGTCACGCTCGGCGTCAAGCTCGTCGTCGTCGCGCTCTCCGGCGTGACCGCCTATGCGCACACCAAGGCGACGAAGCCCTCCGGGCGAGCCGTCTTCGGCGCGCTCACCGCGGTCTTCGCCCTCGCCAGCCTCTTCGTCGGGATCGTGCTCGCGGGCTGAGGACTCCCGCTGGTGCATGATGAGGCGCGTGGTCCAGTGGGCACGGAACCTCGTCTCCCGCGAGCTCGCGCGGGTGCGCCGTGACGGGCGCGCCGCCGTGCTGTGGTCGTCGCGGATCACCATCGCTGCGACAGCGAGCTACGTCGTCGCCATCCTGATCTTCCCCGGCACCCAGCCGCTGCTCGCGCCGCTGACCGCGATGCTCGTCGTCCAGGTGACCCCGCTGTCGCTGCTCGCCAGCGGCCTCGACCGGATCATCGCGGTCGTGGCCGGGGTGCTGCTCGCGATCGGGTTCGCCGCCGTCGTACCCCTCGAGTGGTGGAGCCTCGGCATCCTGATCCTGGTCTCGATCACGATCGGCCAGTACCTCCGGCTCCGCTCCAACCTGGTCGAGGTCGCGATCAGCGCGATGCTCGTGCTCGGCGTCGGCGCGATCGGCGCGGAAGCGGCGGCTGGGCAGCGGATCGCGGAGACCCTGGTCGGCGCGGCCGTCGGCATCGTCGCCACCCTGCTGTTCCCGCCCAAGGTGCCCAGCGGGGACGCCGGCCGCGCCCTCGACGGCCTCGCCGACAAGGTCAGTGCACTCCTGGTCCGTGCCGCCGACGAGCTCGACGAGATGGCCACGGACCACCGCGACCGGCTGCCCGGCGCCGCCACCACCTGGCTCGACGACGCCCGCCGGATCACCCACGACATCCCCCAGGTCGGCGCCGCGCTGCTCCGCGCCGAGGAGGGCCGCCGGCTCAACCTGCGCGCCGTCCGTACGCCGCACGTCGAACCCGGCCTCCGCCAGGGCATGGAGGCGCTGGAGCACACGGCCGTCGCGATTCGCGGCCTGATGCGCTCGGTCAAGGACTGCGCCCACGACGACTGGCTCAAGGACGACGCCGCCACCGCCGTACTCGCCGACCTCGCCATCACCTTCCGCGAGCTCGCCGCCGGCGTCGACGCCTTCGGCGAGCTGGTCCGCCACGAGGCCGAGGTCCAGGCGCACCTCAGCCTCGGCGACATCCAACGCCTCCAGGACGCCCAGGCCGGCCTCGATCGCGCCCGCACCCGCCTCGACGAAGCCCTCGGCGTCCCCCACTCACCCGACGTGGTCGAGCTCTACTCAGCCACCCGATCCACCGTCCGCCGCCTCCAGCACGAGCTCGCCCTCGACGAGCGCGTCCGCCGCCAGCTCCGCCTGCTCCCCGACCGCCGCCGCGTCCACCTGCCGGTCCCGCCGCACCGTCCGCACGTGGACGCTCCTGCCTGGGCCGACGCCGACGACGAGACCGCGGTGCTGCCGAGGGTGCCGGACGACCCGCCGGATGGGCGGCCGACTTCCTGACGGGAACACGCGGCGACAAGACGCCCCACCGGTGACCTACAGGCCCGCTGCTAGTGCCGCACGCAGGGAGCGCACGACGGATGTTCGATGCGTCGCCCTGACCTGAGGGTTTTGGTCGGCGAAACCTTCTAAGCCTGGTCAGGCACCTCTCATAGGCGCTTCAGTATCTCGGCCTTCTTTGTTGAGAACTCTTCGTCAGTCAGAATGCCCGCGTCGCGCAGTTCGCCGAGCTTCCGGAGCTGATCCATGGGGTCCGCTGCTGCCGGTTCCGAAGCGACTGCGACTTGAGGCACAGCCGCACTCGGGATGTGCGATGGCAAAGCGCCCTCGTAGCGCATGGTGTTCTGATTGCGTTGGATCAGGTGTCGGGCGGAATGTGCGGCATCGTTGATGACGCGTTGCCCCTCCCGGAAGTTCGGGATGTCTTCCATGGTCACGATCTCGACGCGCGTTGGGCGCTGAAT
>JAWWPM010000384.1:0-3368 GCA_033854915.1 Nocardioidaceae bacterium | reverse complement strand
TACCTCACCTTCGGGCTGAACTTCTCCCCGGGCCGGGCGACCTCGTACCCGATCGGACCCACTGCCGACGTGATGGTGCTGCGCACCTGGTCGACGACCGCGCTCGGCGGTCCGCTGCAGTGGCGGCACGCGGCCGGAGCGCCGGTCTCCTTCGCCGCCCCGTCATCGCTGGTCGTGCTGGTGGCTGTCGTCAGCCTGGTCCTGATAGCCCGGGAGGTGGCGAGGTCACGCACCTGCTCGCTGCGCGCGCTGCTGCTCCCCGGCTTCTTCCTGGTCAGCGACGTGCTGCTCGTCGTCGCCAGCCGGGCCACCTTGATCGGGCCTGTGATCGGCTATGAGCTCCGCTATCTCAGCGAGCTGTCGGCGGTCACGGCAGCTGGGCTCGCCTTCGCGATCATGCCGGTGCGTGGCGCCGTCGAAGAGCTGCGGGTACGTCGTCCGAGTGTCTTGCTGGACGGCCGGCGGGTCGCCGTCGTGGCCTGCGCCGGGGTCGCCTTGTTGGGCACGGCCTCGACCTCGCAGTACTTCCGGTACTGGCATGACGACCAACCAGGCAAGGGTTTCTTCACCCGGCTCGTCGCCGACGCGGCCGTCGTGCCGTCGGGAACACCGGTGGTCGACAGCGCCGTTCCCGACACACTGCTGTGGCCGTTGGCCTACCCCAACAACACCATGAGTCATCTGCTGCGACCCTTCCCCCAGCAGCTCGACTACGCCACCGCGGGGACCGATCGCCTCCTGTACCTGGCCCCCGACGGTCATCTGCGCCCGATGCGGGTCCAGGAGACCCAGCACGCCGTCGTGCCCACGAAGCAGAGGCCGTGCCCCTACCCGGTCGGCCGCGGTATCAGCGTCATTCCCCTTCAGGGTCCGTTGCTCTTCGGCGGCTGGTGGGTCCGTGTCGGCTACATCGCCACCGCCGACAGCGCGATCACGGTCAGAGCCGGCGGCGTGACGCAGCAGACCAGCGTGGCCAGCGGGCTGCACACCTTGTACTTCGAGGCCGGCGATCTGCCGTTCCACAGCATCCGCCTGGGCGGACTGATCGGCGAGGCGAAGGTGTGCACGAACGACGTCACGGTCGGGCGTGCCACAGTGGTCGCACCGTCATGAACCGCACCGACCGGACCTTCCCGACCCTGAACGCCGTACGTGGCATCGGGGCGCTGATGGTGCTGACCACGCACTCCGCCTTCAACACCGGGCAGATCCTGCGCGGCTGGAGCGGTGGCCCGCTGGCGCGTCTCGACTTCGGGGTCCCGCTGTTCTTCGTGCTCTCCGGCTTCCTGCTGTCGCGGCCGTTCTTCCTGGCCATCGGGCGCGGCGAGCGGCACCCGTCGTACCGCCACTACCTGTGGAAGCGTGCGCTGCGGATCCTCCCGCTGTACTGGGCGGTCGTGGTCGTCGCGCTGCTCTTCGACCCCGCCAACCACGGCCTGGGGTGGGAGGTGTGGGTGCGGCAGCTGACCCTGACCCAGCTGTACTTCCCGACGCTGCTGCCCGAGTCGCTCACCCAGATGTGGAGCCTGTGCACCGAGGTCCTGTTCTACCTCCTGATGCCGCTCACGGCCTACCTCCTCACCGTGTCGCGCCGGCGCCGCGGGCTGCACCTGCCCACCGTGTGGGTCCGCGGAGTGGCCCTGGCCGTGCTGGCCCTGGCCTGGCAGTCGTGGTTCGCGCACGTCCCCGGCAGCGAGGGCCATTACCTGCAGTGGCTGCCCGGCTGGATGCCGCAGTTCCTGGTCGGGATGTGCTTCGCCGCGGTGAGCGCCGACCTGACCCTGCGTCCACGGACCGGACGCCCGCACCTGCTCGACCGGATGGGCACCGACCTCGCCGGTTGCTGGATCCTGGCGGCCGCGCTCTTCGCGATCGCCTGCACCCCGGTGGCCGGCCCGCGCACGCTCGCCCAGCCGCTCGGTTGGGAGTCCGGCACCAAAGACCTGCTCTACACGTTGGCCGCGGCGTTCTTCGTGCTCCCGCTGATGTTCGGTCCCGAGCTCGACGGGAAGGTGCGGCCCTACCTCGCCGGCCGGATGCCGACCTGGCTCGGCGACATCTCGTACGGCGTGTACGCCATCCACCTCTTCGTGATGGGCGTGCTGTTCCGGGTCCTCGACATCGTGCCGTTCACCGGACACTTCTTCACGATCCTGCTGCTGGACGCCGCGATCACCCTGACGGTCGCGACCGTTTCGTGGCGGGTCTACGAGCAGCCGATCCTGAGGCTGAAGAACCTGCGCTGGATGATGCGGATCGAGCCCCCCGCCACCAGAGCCGACCTCGAGTTCCAGGAGCACGCCCAGGAGCACCTCCCGGATCGGGAGCGAGCCCGGGCCGGACCAGAACCACGCTGACGGCGGCGATCGCCACCATCGCCCAGACCTGGGCCCAGGTCAGCGCCCACGACTGGCTCTTCACCGGCCCCCAGGTGAGCCCGAGCACGGCGACCAGGAGAGCCAGCCCGGCGACGTAGCCCCAGCCGTCGAACGACCGGAAGCGCCGCACGGCCAGAACGCCGACGGCCAGGATGCCGAGTCCGGCCCAGCCGGTGAGGAGCCCGGCGGCCACGACCACCAGCGCACCGTCGAGCCACCGGGGTCCGGCCGCCCCGAGCGGCGGCAGGTGCCGGAGGGGCTTGCGGCGCAGCCGCAGCGGGGTCGCGGCGACCGCGCAGACCAGCGCCAGAAGGGCACCGAGGAGCAACAGGCCCTCGAAGAGCCGGGTCGGTGTGAACCGCAGGTCGACCCGGGCGGCGGGGCCGGCGGGCACCACCCAGCCCTGCTGCCAGCCGTCGACGCGCTGGGCCGTCAGCGTCGTGCCGTTCAGGGTCGCCTGCCAGCCGGCGTTGACGTTCTGGGTCAGCGAGAGCACCGAGGTGCTGGTGCGGGCGGGCACGTCGACGGACGTCGGCAGCCCCGCCTGGTTGCGGTGCACGGTCGCGGGGAGGTCCGTGCCCAGGTCGGCACCCGGGCGGCGCAACGTGATCGAGTCGACACGAAGCGCCGCGGTGGGCGGGGCGAGCACCCGCGTCTCACCGTCGAGCACCACGTGGGCCGTGGGCCCCGGCAGGGCGCACACCTGGAGCGGCACCTCGGCGCCGCGCAGCAACCGGCGCGCATTGGCCGCGGCGCTGGTGTCGAAGATCGTGTCGCCGATCGCCAGCTTCGGCCCCTGACCGCACGGGAGGTCGAGGGTGCGGAACACGTTGCGGGTCAGCGCCTGTCCGTTGATCCTCAGCTCGGAGACCCCGGGCGGGAGCTCGCGGAACCGCTGCCCGTCGGGGGTGAACGCGGGGTAGGTCGACTCGACCCGGATCGAGAGCCGACGCACGCGCCAGTGCGGCAGCCGGGCCCGTCCGCCGACAT